>CALVVG010000016.1 GCA_944363795.1 uncultured Bacilli bacterium
AGATGGTATCTTAACAATAGCCATCGACAAAATCGATGAAGATAAAAACAAAAAATACATCGAAGTTAAATAATTTAACTAAAAAATACCCAGTGTTCTTAAAACACTGGTTTTATTTTGTCTAAAATCCTTTCCAAGGATTAACTCTATTTAATCTTTTAATTGCCTTATCCATAGTTATTTCATCCGGTTTCACCTTATCAAGTTCACTCCATTTAATTGGCATTGAAACTGTCGCTTTCCCTCTAAGTCTTATCGAATATGGCGCTACACTAGTAGCTCCTTTTATATTTCTAACCCAATCGATAAAAATTTTCCCTTTTCTTTTCCTTTTTTTCATATTACTCGTATATTTATCGGGCCAAGTTGCTTCCATTATTTTAGCAATATTCCGAGCAATACCCCGTGCATTTTTCCAAGTAGTTTTGTTTCTTAAAGGCACAACTATATGATATCCTTTTCCTCCACTAGTCTTCAAAAAAGACTCTAAATTATAATCATCCAATATTTTTTTTAAATCCTTTACTCCCTCACGCAATTTTGTCAAACTCAACTTTTCATCTGGATCTAAATCAAAAACCAATATATCCGCATGATTAACATCGTCTACTTTACTTCCCCATATATGAAACTCATAACTATTCATTTGTACTTCTTGCATTATCCCATTTATATCCTTAATATAATAGTAATCATTTCTATTATCTCCACTACTTCTCAATTTTTTAACTCCAAGATAACCATCTAAATTCTCAAAATGTTTTTTATAAAATGGTGTACCTCCAACACCATCTGGAAGTCTTATAGTACTAATAAGTCTATTTTCAACATAAGGAAGCATTCTTTCAGCCACATTTTCATAATAATTAAAAATATCTTTCTTAGTAACTTTTGGATTCTTAAAAATAACTTTATCTGGATTAGTTAATTCTATCGTCGTTTTCTCACCTGCAATTTCTGCCATTGTTCTTCCGGTTTTAACACTCGTATTAAATTCTAAAATATCATCATACAAATAGAATTCATCTTCATCTTTAATTAATAGCCAATTATCTTCATCTATCAATACTAAAGTCCATAATCCCTTCAATCTTTTACCATAAAGTTTAAATTTAATTATGCCTTTCTTAAAATTTGGTTTCTTTCCATCCAATACTTCCCAGGTTCCATAATCCCAAAGCATTACTGTACCAGCCCCATACTCACCTTTAGGTATTGTTCCTTCAAAATTTCTATAACTGATAGGATGATCTTCCACCATTACTGCCAGTCTTTTATCTTTTGGATTATAAGATGGACCTTTTGGAACTGCCCAACTTTTCAAAACTCCATCCCATTCTAACCTTAAATCATAATGATCTTTCCGCGCTATATGATGTTGCACCACAAATCTAAGTTCCCTACTGCTTTTCTCTTTTCTTCCCCTTGGTTCATGTGTCTTATCAAAATTTCTTTTTTTATTATATTCTTCTAACTTTTTTGTCATAATAAAACCTCTATTTTTAGTTTAAGTAAATAAAAAAAATTTATTCTAATAAAACTAATGCTTTCAATGTTCAAAAAAATATTATATAATTTAATAGTATAGAGGGAGTTTAAAATGACTTTTATAGATTTTATTATACTAGGAACACTATATATATTATTTACTATTATTATTTACTTAATAGTAAATACAATAAACAAACATTCAATTAAAAAAAATAATAAAATAATTGAACACATAGAAAACATAAACAAAAACTACAAATCATTATTTTACTTTTTAGATACAAATTACACCTTTGAATTTGAGTGTAACTCCTTACAAAAATATAAAAATAACAATAATGATAATTCAATTTTTAATTATTTATGTAATATTGTAAACGAAAACTCAAACCAATGGCAAAATTTAATCACTATAATAAATCAAAATAAAAACATTTATCAAAAATATATGACAAATATTTCTACAATTCAAAAACAATATTCTGGACTAGGTTACCAAAAAAACAAATATATTTTTTTATCTAAAAAGAAATATCTAAAAATTGAAGATTCCTTATGTCAAAAAGTAATATTAAAACCCCCAATTACAATTAAAATCACAATCACAATATTTTATATCTCACCAGCGGGACGAAATAGATATTTTACCAATTACATTTGTAACGAAAAAATAGTAATTGAAGCATTAAAGAAATTAGAAGAAAAAAAGAAATATGAACAAACAAAAGAATATCAAAGATTAATATTAACTCCCAAAAAAAGATATGAAATTTTAAAAAGAGATAATTTTAAATGTCAAATATGTGGCAGAATACAAGCTGACGGAGTGAAATTAGAAGTAGATCATATTATTCCAATATCTAAAGGAGGAAAAACGGTCGATGAAAATCTAAGAACTCTTTGTCATGATTGTAACATAGGAAAAAGCGATAAGTTAGAATAATTTTGTTTTCATAAATAAACCGGCTGACTCCACGCAATCTTACCATCTTTATCAATTATCTTAACCCAAAGATAAAATTCATTACCTCTAATTTCATATTCGCCATAAGTTATTTCTTCATCATTTAAATCATATATATTTTTACATCTTCGCATATTACTATAAAAAATAATTCTCTTAACTGGAGTAGTTTCAATTTTAAAAATATTTCCTTCTCTACGAAAATCCTTTATCATTGGTCCAGTCGTTGGATAAAAGTATCCATTTTTGATAGCTTGCAAAATACTTTCTTCATTATTATCAGCACAAACCATATTAAAACCTCCAAAACACTTATCATTTTTCGTTCCATAATATGGTCCGTGAAAATCATCGTTTGCACTTATCCAAAATTTCTTATGATTATTAAGCATTGTCCTAATCAAATTTTCTGCATTACTCATTCCTGTTTCTTCCACAAAATCTTTGTGATTATATATTTCAATCAAATCATAACCGTTCAAAGCCAAATGTTCGTTATCCAAAAATCTCGAAAAAAGCGGATGATTAAACTGTACCAATTCATATTTATTCTTAAGTTCATCAAGAGTTCCTTGCAAATCCAAAATATTTTGATAATAATATGCCTTTACTTCACCATTAGCTTTAGGCAAAAAACAATTAAAATGCGCATAAGTACCAGACCTATCATCATTTCCAACATAACTACTTGCTTCTTCAATACCATGCACTAAAGTTATCCCCGCATCTTCATTACTATCACAAAATATTTCATGGTCTGTTATTCCTAAAAAATCATACCCATTATCTTTATAAATATTTAAAACTTCCCTAATAGTATAATCTCCATCAGATATTGTTGTATGCGTATGCAAATTGCCCTTTAAATATTTTTATTTTTATCTATAAAAATCTCATTACCTTCATAACTAACAAGCATATTATTTCACCCTCTCTTTTACTATATCATTACTTTTTAAATTACCAATAAGTAACGATGAATTAATATCATGATTAAGATAATTATTATTAACTATATCTTCTATATAATTAGCATAACAATATTTACACATATGTTTACAAGTATTATACGCACCAATATCAACTATTTGTACACATTCACATTTATTTCCTTTACGCATCGTTTGTTTAGAATACTTTTTTCCAGTCATTTTAAATGCTAATTCTTTAGATAAACAATCCCCACTAACAAATCCATACTCCACTAAATTTCGATTTTCAAAGCAAGTTTGAACAACCATTCCATTATCACTTGCATACTTACTAAAATATTCTCCAATTTCCTTATATATCTTTTCTGTAAAAGCCTTTGGTTTTAAACATCCAAAATTCTTTTGAACATTTTTGTAATTATCTAAAAAAGAAACTATAACTTTACTTACATAACCATTAAGTAGCTCACACATTTTTTTAAATGCTTTTTTATGATAATCTAAAGTATATACATCATTTATAAAAATCGGATCATACCTAACTACTACGTTATCTTTACCAATAATCTTAGATATTAACTTTATTCCTTCAATAATCTTACTCTTATTTATTACATTAGGTTCTATATCCTTTTTGTATGGTGTAAGTGTTACATGAAATAAAATTGGTTTATTAAAATCTTTTAAATATGGAATAATAGGCCAAGGATTTTTAGTGCAAAAGAAAAACATATCAACATTAGTAAAATTAATACGACTTACTAATTTAGGATTAAAAGGATTTCTAACATCAACAAATCCTTCTTTTAATCTTTTTATAAACCATTTACTATAAAAAGCTATTATATCTGTTCTACCACTTACAAATAATATCATATTTAATCACGATAATATTAAAACAAAAATAATCAAAAAAGACAACCTAAATAAATGGATGTCTTAACATATTATTTTTAGTTTTCTCTAAATAATTAATTGTTAATTTAATATTTGGCTCAATAAATAATCCAATGTCATCATAATTGCAAAACGAATTATCTTGTCTTTTTTGACCCAATACTTTTTTAATAATGTCTTTATTATTGACTTTTATTTTTCCAACATAATATAACTTATTTTTCTTCTTTTCACCGAGTAACAAACTATAACTAATACTATTTTTTACATATCCTCCGACATAAAACTCTCCATTTTGATAGTTTTTGAGCTTTATCCACACACTACTTCTTTTATTTATATAATACCTACTTTCCTTTTCTTTTGCAACAATTCCCTCCAAGCCCATTTTTTTAACAGCTACAAATAATTTTTTTCCATCATTATATACTTTAGATTTTACAAAATAATTAGTATCTTTATATCTATTTAAAATTTTCTTTCTATCAATTAACATCATATTTGTTAAATCCTTATTTTGATAAATTATATCAAAAACTACAAATACAACTGGTTTATTTAAACTAGAAGTTTTAATTCTATCACAATTTTTTATTCTAAGCCTTTTTTGTAAACTACTAAAAGATGGCTTATCATTTTCAAATAAAACTAACTCTCCATCAAATATACAAGAATCATTTTTTACAATATTTTTAATATCATTAATCTCTGGAAATAAATGCGTTATATCAACATTATTACGGGTCCTAATGCTTATTCTTTTTTTATTTACATATATTAATACTCTAATACCATCAAATTTTACTTCATATAAGTATTTATTATCATCAAAGTCAACCGGTATCTCTGCAAGTAACATTGGCTTTATATTTTTATTATCAAACATTTTTCAAACTTAATTCCAAGGCTTGCATCAAATCTTTAATATTATTTTTACGCTTAGCCTTAACCGTTTTAGGTTTTATTCCTTTTTGTTTTTCTTTTATTGCTTTTTTAATATTTTCTTGATATTCATCAACATATTCTTCTGGTTTAAATTTCATTTTTAATGAATCGATTAATTTCACTGCCAAATCCAGTTCCTTTTTTGTATATTTTGCTCCTATTACAGCATCAGGAATAATTAGTTCTTCATTAAAATACAGCGTACTCATAATCATATTACCATCTTTTATTCTAATTGCTACATAATAAAATTTGGTAGATAATATTGTCTTTGCAACAGCAATTTTTTTACTTTTTTCTAAGGCATCTTTAAACAAACTAAATGCTTTACTTTTACTAGGTACCGCCACCACATAACTTTTCTCATAAAAAATAGGATCAATCTCCGATGAATCTACAAAACCGACAATTTCAATATTTCCCTCATTTTCTACTCGCAAGTTTTTAAGTTCTTCACTAGTAAGAGTTATATATTTATCCTCATTAATTTTGTATCCTTTAACAATCTCTTCTTGTTTAACTTCTTTTTTACAATGTGGACAATATTTTACATATTTTATTCGTGTCAAACATTTTTTATGAAGTTGATTAAAAGCTACATCATTATCTTGTAATATAGGACTTAAAGTAATTGGAATATTGACAAGGCCAAAAGAAATACTACTTTTTTTCATTGATCTACCCCACTATCTTTAAATGTAATATCATAATTGCTTGGTCCTTCAATACACTTGCCGTCGATATCATATCTTGACCCATGACACAAACAATCCCAAATTTTTTCTATCTCATTAAATACTAACCCACATTTCATATGGGGACACCTATTTAAAACTATATGTTCTTTATTATTTTCATCTCTATAAATAGCCACATTTTGCCCATCCAACTTAGTATAAATAACCTTAGTATTATTAACATTTCTTTTATTACTTTTTAATATTGCTTTAATACTACCATAAGCATCCGGTAAAAATCTAAAAACTTTATTCCAATTTAAAAGCCTATCAGGTTTAAAAAGTTCAATATATTTATTTTGTCTATTCAAAATAATATCTCGCAAAATAATACCTGCTATTGTTGCATTAGTCATTCCCCAAGTATTATATCCAAAAGCAACTAACACACCATTTGAATCTTCATCTAAGCTTCCAATTAAAGGTAAATAATCATTTGTTATAATATCTTTATTACTCCAATTATAATCAAAATTATCATTCTTATTTAAAAAAGCAAAATTATCTTTAATACTTTTAACATCTGGACTAGGCATTGAATTAGTTAAATAAATTAAAAAATTATTTTTATTTTCTTTATGATACCTATATGATATTATTTTTTCATCAATGTTTATTGCATTAATATTTTTAAATTCCTTTACTTTTTTTGCCCCTACATAAGAAATCTCAGTATGACATTTAAAAGGCATTAATAAAGGAAAAATAAAATATGGATAATGTGTAGCTATTACAACATGTTTAGCTCTTATGACAAATCCATTAACATAACAATTATACCCACTATCTTCTCTGCTAATCTTTTCGACTTTAGAATTTTCATAAATGAAATCCCGAAGTATTTTCTTTAACCCCCAAACATATTTAAGGGGATGAAACATATAATTATCTTTAGCTTTAATTGCATATTTAAACTTTTTTTCTTTTTCTATCTCAACATTAGCACCAGCTGATTTTAAAAAATTGTATTCTTCTTCTAATTTACTTATATTATCTTTATTATTAGTAAAAAGATAAGAGGTAGATGAAACAAAATCACAATCAATCTTTTCTTTTTCAATTACTTTTTTTAATTTATTAATAGCTAAAATTTGACTTTCTAAATAAGTTTTAGCTACAGCAACATTACCAAACTTGCGGATATTCATATATTCTTTTTCTTGTAAATATGTAATCTTCGCTGTACTTCTTGCAGTTACTCCTTCACCACATTTATTACGCTCTACAAGCAATGCTTTAACATTTTCTTTACGTAATTGATAAAGCGTCGACAAACCTGTTATTCCACCACCTATAATTAGGGTATCACACTCTAAATTTTTACTTACACGCTTTAGTGCTCTGTTTTTATCATCTAACCATATACTTTTATTTTTCATAAACATCATTATTAGTATGTCAAATATTTTTCTTTTTAAACTAGTACTAGGCAAATATATAATATTATGCTACAATCGTATTAGGTGATATAATGAAGAAAACATGGAAATTTGTCTGTCTTTTAATAGCAGGATTACTTTTAACGGGATGTAATAACGATAATAAAATTGAAGAACTTGAAGAACAAGTAGACCACTTAGAAGAAAAAATTGATGCTCTTTTAGAACAAAATAATACAACTGTTGAAGATAACAAAACTACAATAACCAATGACGGTGAAGGTACTACTACAGTTGATACTTCAGAAATTACTTCAACTATTTCTTCATATAATTCAGATGCTTTAGATATACAAAATAGCATTAACAATTTAAAAATTCCAAGTAGTCGAAGCGAAACCATTGATTTATACTTTGAATGGAAATATAAAATAGAAGATTTAGAAAATGAATTAGATCGTTATGAAGATACACTTGAAAAAATGTATCGAAACAATGAACTATCATATACAGATTTTAGATCATTTGATAAAGAAATAGAAGATATAGAAAACATTTTAGATAAAGCAGAAGATGAACTGGAATATCAAACAAATTATGATGATTAACAAGTCTTAACTGACTTGTTTTTTATTGGTAAATTTTAGCAATCATTTGTTCGCTATTTATGTTATAATATTATTGGTGATTTCAAATGAATTTAGAAGAAAAACTTAAAATTCTAGCAGATAGTGCTAAATATGATGCATCTTGTTCTTCAAGTGGAAGCAACAGAGCAAATAAAAACGGGTTGGGTAACGCTACAATAAATGGTATCTGTCATTCATTTTCCGCCGACGGACGATGTATTTCACTACTTAAAATCTTACTTACTAATTGCTGTATTTTTGATTGCAAATATTGCATTAACCGCCGTAGCAATAACATTAAAAGAGCTATTTTTACTCCTGAAGAAATTTGTGAAATTACAATTAATTTTTATAAAAGAAATTATATTGAAGGATTGTTTTTAAGTTCTGGTATTATCAAAAGTCCAGACTATACTATGGAATTATTAATTAAAACTATTTTTTTATTACGTAATAAATATCATTTCAACGGCTATATTCATGCTAAAGCTATCCCCGGTGCTAGTGATATTCTCATCAAAAAATTAGGTAAACTTGTAGATCGAATGAGTACTAATATTGAACTTCCTAGTGATACTAGTTTAAAATTACTTGCTCCAAATAAAAATAGCAAAGATATTAACCATATTATGAATACAGTTAGAAATAATGTTAATAAAAATTTCGCACCCGCTGGTCAAAGTACCCAAATGATAATTGGTGCCACTAAAGAAACAGATAAAGACATTATGAATAAAAGCAACGCTATGTATAAAAACTACCATTTAAAAAGAGTTTTCTATTCTGCTTATATTCCAGTTAATAAAGATTCTTTATTGCCAACAATTACTACCCCACCTTTAATTCGAGAAAATCGTCTTTATCAAGCTGACTGGTTATTAAGATTTTATAACTTTACTGTTAATGAACTATTTGATAAAGCAGATAATTTTAATACACTTATAGATCCTAAAACTGATTGGGCTTTAAAACATTTAGAATATTACCCTAAAGAAATTAATACTGCCTCATTTAACGAATTGATTAGAATTCCAGGGATTGGTATTACTTCTGCCAAGAAAATAATTTCTTCTAGAAAGTATTTTACAATTGAATTTGCAGACCTAAAAAAAATGGGAATCAGTTTAAAAAAAGCCAAATATTTTATTACTTGTAATCATAAATACTTTATTGACCCAACTACCATTACTAAAAGTACCATTACTCAAAATCTAATTGCTTTAGATTCCACTTTAAAACCTAAATTTATTCAACTAAGCTTATTCAATGAATAATTATATAGTTATTTATGATGGTACTTTTATCAACTTACTTTCTACAATAAAATATTTATTACAAGAAAACATAAAACCAGAAAACATTGTTATTGAAAAGTCGTATTCTCCAAATTTATTTGAAATATTAATGAACCCCGAAATAAAAAACGATGAAGCTATAATTTCTGAAATTATTACTACTAGTTCTAAAGAAGTATTCAAAATAATTTATTATACTTTTCTAAGTGATGCTAAGAATAAAGAATTAGTTCTTTACTATTTTATTTTAAATACATTTATTTATCATAATAAAATAATTTATCATCGCAATTTAAATTGCGTCAACACTGCACTTAAATTAAGTCATCACGTAAGTCGCGAAAATCATAAATTAAAAGGATTTACTAGATTTAAAATGATTAACAATAAATTTTTATACGCTGAAATTTCTCCGGATACCAACATATTAGAACTTTTGTCTAATCATTTTCAAAATCGTCTAAAAAAAGAACTTTGGATAATTAAAGATACAAAAAGAAATCTTCTAAGTATTTATGATTTAAAAAAATATCATATTATTCAATCTGATAATATTAAAATATTAGAATTGGAAAACGAAAACCAAGACAACACATACGAAAATCTATGGTGTACATTCTTTAAAACTATTTCTATAAAAGAAAGAGAAAATAAAAAATGTCAAATGAGTTTTATGCCAAAAAAATATTGGCATAATATTATTGAAATGGAGGATTATAATGCAAAGAGTAATTAAAGAAAAAGAACTAGACAATTATATAGACAAAGCTGTTACTTTATTAAGTGATGCAGTTAAAACCACATTGGGTCCTAATGGAACCAATGTTATTATTAACGAAAATAATTTTAGCCCCTTTATAACCAATGATGGAGCTACAATCGCAGCCGCAATTACAGATGATAACGAAATTATCAATACAATACTCACAATCATTAAAGAAGCTGCCCTAAAAACTGATAGCGACGTTGGTGATGGCACTACGACAACTATTTGTTTATTAGAAAGCATTTATAAAAATAGCATGCAAAATATTACCACTAAAAATGATACTTTAAAATTAAAAAAAGAACTAGAAGAAAGCACCAAAGTAATTATTAATATGCTATCTAAACTAAGCAAAACTCCCAATGATGAAGATCTTGTAAAAATTGCTAGTATCTCTGCAAATGATGAAAAAATAGGTAAATTAATAACTAAATTTTATTTACAATTAAATAAAAGCAATAACATTAAACTAATGGAAAATACCTCTAATAATAAAGACTTTGCAATTAGTATACCAGGATTTTTTATTGAAAATACAGTTGCATCACCATATTTTATTAAAGAAAAAGAACTAGTAATTAAAAATCCCATTATAATTTTATATAATAAAGATATAACTGATAACTATGAATTAGAACAATTAATATATGATGCAAATATGCAAAATAAAGATTTAATTATTATGGCCAATAGTTTTAAAGATAATGTTATAAACGATATTTTAGCTATAAATTATGAACAAGAAAATAAAGTAGTGCTTTTAAATAATCCAGAATACGGAACTAAAAGAATAGCAATTATCGATGATTTAAGAATAATAACTAATGCAATAAAGATTGATGACTATTACTCAGGAACAATTAAAGAATTTAAATATACAAATGATACAATTACTTTTATTTATGATAATAATATTAAATTAACTAAATACATAGAAAAAATAAAAAATGAACTTGCTAATGAAGAAGATGAATATGAGCAAATTTATTTAAAAACACGTTTAAGCAAACTTACAAATACTTTCGGTTATATCTATGTTGGAGGAACCACAAAATTAGAAAGACGTGAGAAGAAAATGCGCTTTACTGATGCGCTATGTGCCCTAAACGCTACAGCAAATGGCATTTTACCAGGAAGTTCACTACCATTTTATCAAATAAGCAGTATGTTAGACATAAAAAATACTGCAGATATTATATTACAAGAAGCTTTAAAAGCCCCATTAATACAAATATTAAAAAATAGCAACGTTGATTATCAAAAAATATTAAAAAAAATAAAAGATAATAACTATCAAATAATTTATAATGCCAAAAATAAAACATTTGAATCAATTTATGACACAAATGTTTTAGATAACACTTTGGTTTTAAGTAAAGCCCTTAACAATGCTGTTTCCATTGCATCATTATTATTAACTACTTCCCATTTAGTAATAAACACACACTATGAAAACTCTACCCCCATTATCAATAGTGAAATTTAATTCATATCATTTAAATCGATGCCTTCATCGACAATCATATCAGCAAATTCTACTTTAAATCTTTCAATTTCTTTTTTCTTAGCGTCTTCATAAATATTTTTAGCATTACAAATAGCTTTATAGAAATGTTTTAAAGTAACAATTTTCTGATTATCATATAAAGCATACGTAAATGCATTAGCAACTATTGTAAGACATATATCAGGGTATCTACTTGCAACTTCATAAACTCTTTTATATTCATCAGTCATTTCCACAATAAATGCCATAATTTTTTCAACTACAAATGGCTGATAATTTAATTTTACACCAATTTTCTTTTCCAATTTTGGAATAGTACCCATCAATATCTTTACAACTGTAGGTTTATCAGCTTCCAAAACATCAATTTTTTGAAACCGTCTTAAAAAAGCTCTATCTCTTAAAATATATTGTTCATATTCTTCTGTAGTTGTTGCCCCAATCATCTTTATTGTTCCTCGGTCAAGACCAGCTTTTAACATATTAGCAAAATCAAGTCCACCAGATTTATTTACTAATAGATGTGTTTCATCGATAAATATTATTGTATTCATTCGTTCAGCTAATTCTCTAACCAATAAATCAATTCTATTTTCCAATTGGCCTTCACTATTTGTAGATCCAATTAAACTAGTAATGTTTACCTTTATTAAAGCCCACCCTTTTAAGGCATCAGGAACCATTCCTTTTTGAATACGATATGCTACACCTTCAACTATTGCTGTTTTACCAATCCCAGGTTTACCAACAAGTAAAGCACTTTTTTCAGGAGTAAGCAGAGTTAAAATAACCTGTTTTATCTCTTCATCTCTTGCAATAGCAGGGTCAGTAATATATTCTTTACTTGTTAAATCATCACCATATCGTTCTAACATACTTATTTTTTCATCTTCCATATTATTTTTCCTCACTTTCTAAAATACATTTTACCATATCTGCAGCAGAATATTTGTTTATGTATTTCATCTGATTGACAATTAATTCATTTTGTAGTTTTTCATTTTCTAACAAATTTTTAGCTTCTTTTACTAAAGTATTTATATCATTTCCTTTTATACTCATTTTGTGATCTGCAAAAAATTTAGCATTGTATTCTTCTACACCTGGAATGGGCATAATATGAATTAATGGTTTACGTAAAGATACTATTTCTGTTGTAGTTAAACCACCGGGTTTAGACATTACAATTGCACTAGCATTTATAAATTCATTCATATTATTAACAAAACCTTTAACTATCAAATTTTTATTGCATATATTTAATAAATCTCGTTCCATTTTTTTATTATTACCACAAATTACCACCACATAAACATCTACTATTTCATTTAATAAGTGAATGACTAGATTTTTTAATTCTCCAAAGCCCATACTACCAGAAGTTATTAATATTATTTTTTTATCATTTGGCAAATTTGCTTTTTTAGTGTTATTTAAAAATTTGGTTGACACAGGAATTCCTGTCGGTGTCAAAATTTTTTCATTAAATCCTTTATCTATAAATCGCTTTTTTAATAAAGCACTGGGAATAATAAATAAATCTGGGTTAGTTTCTTCCCAAAATGGTATACATTCATAATCTGTTGCCACATTTACAAATTTTATAGAATGTTTCTTTTTTAAAGCTGTTAATGCCAAACAGGGAAATATATGTGTTCCAATAGCTAAATCATAATTATTTTCCAATAAATACTTATATAATTTATCTTTTAATAATTTATTGAGTCCATAAATAGGACTAGGTATATTCATTTTACTATATACTTCTCCCAATTTATAAACTCCTCCAAAAATCTTACCTTTTCCTTTAGTAGAATCTAAATACAATTTTTCAATAAAATTTGAGGCTTTTTTACCAACTAAATCCATATAGTCTAAAACATCACATTCAATATTATTATCATTAAATTCTTCTTTAATATATTTAGCACAAGCATTATGACCACCACCGGTACTACATGTTAAAACAATCACCTTCATATTAATTCTCCCAATTATTGTTATACATATTTTTTAGATAATCTTTATTAAATGTTTTATCTAATGTTTCTTCATATTTATTTTGAGGAGGAATACCATTTTCATGCTTTCTTGCTCTTTCAACAGCACTAAAAGTTAAAGCAAAATCAAAAATCAAAAATACCGCTAATGCAACAGCAATTTTTTTACCTATTTCATAATCTAATTTATCAATGATTTTGATAATATAAGGATAAACAGCTTTAATCCAAAATATGGCTAATAGTCCCCAAGCAAGTGAATACATTAAGCAAACTCTACCATTTATATTAAATGGTTTAGCTGAATAATCCCATGCTGTAAAACCTAAAACTAATTCCATTCCTATACTCATTAAATATTCTAAAATACTACCACCAATAAATCCAATTACAAATAGCTTTAAATTGTTATCATCTTTATATTTTATTAATGAAGCAGTTAATACAATAGCGGCCAATCCATAAGCCATATTAAAAGGGCCAATAACAACAGCGGAATGATTTATTATGATGCCTTTTCTTAAATAAGTATATATTCCTTCAAAAAACCAACCAAAAATGCTGCCAAAAATAAATATTAAAAATAAGTAATATAATTTTTTTGCATCTACTTTTTTCATATACATCACACAATTTTTCACTTAGATAAATTATACCATTAAAAGCAAAAAAAAACAAACCATATATTGGTTTGTCAAATTACTTAATGGCGCCCGATGTAGGACTCGAACCTACGACCTAACGGTTAACAGCCGTGCGCTCTACCGACTGAGCTAATCGGGCATTACTCATTAAGTATATAAAAAAATATGAAAAAAGTCAATTATTTTTCCATATTTTTTTCATTTTTTATTATACTTCTTGAACTACCGCAATAATCATCGGTTTACATTCTGTTTCTTGATATAAATATTTGCTTAATTCTTCTCTAATTTCCACCTTTATTTGATTATAATCTACTCGGGTTGGTGTTATGTTTCTGTTAATAATATCTTCACAAATACTCTTAATCTCATTTATCATATTTTGAGAATCTTTAACATAAATGAATCCTCTAGTAGTAACTTCAGGGCCCACCAATAATACTTTGTCATATTTATCAACTGTTGCACTAATTAAAACTATCCCATTTTCTGATAACATTTCCCGATCTTTAATTACTAAATCACCTACATCATCATTACTATTGCCATCAATGAGAACATCATTTACTTTAACTTTAGAATAATCTTCTATTAACTCGCCATTAATAAATGTTGCTACATCGCCATTTTGCTTCAATAAAATATTACTATCAGGAATTTTTAATGCACTAGCTAAATTAGCATTATTAACCATATAGCGATATTCTCCTTTAACTGGCATATAGTATTTAGGATTAATAAGTTTTATCATTAACATTAAATCTTCTCTTGATGCATGATGTAAAATTTCTTTATCATTATCATAGGTTTCAATACTACAACCAAACATTGCTAATTCATTTTGTAATTTTACTAATATTTTTTCAGTACTATCATATTTAGGCTCAGCAAAAACAATAGTATCAGTATTTTTTAAAGTTACATATTTATCATACCCATTTAAAATTTTATTCATATTAGCATAAGGAGTAGTTTTGTCATCCATAATAAGTAAAATAGCATCATTATCATTAACATTTGATAAATCACCTATAATATCTGATGAAAAATCAATATATCCCTCATTTTTACTAAAATTAATAACATTTTGTAATCTCTTACCCATAATAACTATTTTACGGTGAGTATTAGCTGCAGCTGCAAATATTTCTGAAATAGTATATAAATGACTCGGCAATACTGAAAAAAGGATTCTATTTTCATGATGATTAATAACGTCACGATAAAATTCTATTAGTCGATGCTTTGGAGATGTATGACCGTTTTTTTCAGCAAAGGAAGATTCAGACAATAAACACAAAACTCCTTGCTTACCAACATATGCAATTTTACCTAAGTCCATATTATAAGCGCCTTGCATACTGGGATCAATAATAAAATCACCAGTATAACAAATAGCTCCATCTTTAGTATTTAAAACATACATTACTGCATCAGGACAACTATGCGATACTGCAATAGGGAACACTGAAACATTTTCAAAATTTATTTTTTTATGTGGTTTAATTAAAATAATATTTTTTTCATTAACACCATCCTCAATTAATTCGAATTTAGTAAAATTAGTTGCATACACTTTAAGTTCTGGAATATCTTTTAATAAATCAGCTACTGCCCCCATATTTTCCTTATGACCATGTGTAATAAATAGTCCTTTAATTCTTTTACGATTTTTAACTAAATAGTTAAAATCTGGCATTATATAGTCTATACCCAAAAGGTTCCCACTAGCAAATTTAATTCCAGCATCAAAAACGTAAATATCATTATCTACTTCAACAACATAGGAGTTTTTCCCACTTTCAGAAAGTCCTCCCAAACCAAAAATCTTTATTTTACTCAATATTATCACCTTCTAAAAAAAATAAGTTCTTCGGTACTAAAATTATACCAAAAAACTTAAAATAAATCAACTTCTTTCTTCACTGATTAATTCACTAATTCTTACAATATCTAAATCTTTATATAAAATACTATTAATTATTAATTGAATATTTTTAGTATCAGTATTTTTTTTTACATAATATATGTCCCCACTATTTATATTATTTTTTATCTCTATAATAGTACTATTGTTTAATATTTTATCAGATTTAACTAAATATTTACTATTCTTTTTACATACATTTTCATTTTTTTCATTTACATAACAAACATTAGCATTATTACTATATTTATTTATTAATGAATCCAAATTATTAAAATTTTCTACTTCATTATTAATTTGTTCTAAACCACTATTTTTATCAAATGTATCCATATCAACTAATACACTAGCTTCATAACCATATTCCAAGAAATAATTAATTATTTCTTTATCGTATTCTAATATAAAAGCTACACTTTTCTTTTGTTCATTTCCTCGCTGAATAATTTTATCTACATTATTGCTTAATGTAATTTGTGGATACGTAGTATCAAAAATAAGATAGTAAGAATTAAAAACTTCTATGTCTTTCATATTATAGTAACTATCTTTTATATTAACGGCCATTCCTGTTAGGCCTGGTATTATGTATTCGCCATTAATTGAAGCATTTACACTTTTTATTTCATAAGTATCTTTTTCTTTTTCAATTTCTTGATATAACTTGTTATTTAATAACATATAATTAGCAATTTTTTCTGTATAAAAAAAGCTAAATACTGCAATAGCAATAATTCCTAAATTTCTAAAAAGTTTCAAATAAATTCACCCAATAAATATATATGAATTAAATAAAGTTTTTTTCAAAAAATAATTAACTTATTGCTAAGTTAATTACCCTATTCGTTTTTTTACTAAATCAGAACCTCTTTTAGGATCTTCAAATAATATTTCGTAAACTAATTTGTCTTTTCTAAGCTCATCTATAAACATTACTTCCTCTTTAGTCATAGTTCTATATTCTTGTTTTTCATTTGCTTCTATTTGTATTATATTATCTGTTCCTAATAAATAATCAGCAGAAACACCTAAAATATGCATAAATTCTATAATGGTTTCTAAAGTAGGATTACGAGTTTCTTTTTCATAACAACATATTGCTGATTTACCAACACCTACTAACGTTCCCAATTCACTTTGGGTTAATCCCTTACGCTTACGAGCTTTAACTAGTCTATTACCTTTTAGCATAACAAAACCTCACTTATAAAACTAGTATAACCAAGTCATAAATATTATGGGATTAATTTTACCTTAAGTAAATTGCTTTTTAATTTTTATTTATAGTAGACTTTTCTTCTTTATTATTACTAGATAAAAAAGTTACTCTTTCTGCAATAACTTCTGTAATATACTTAATATTATTGTTATCTACATATGATCTATTTTGTAACCTGCCTTTAATTCCAATCACATCACCAACATGACAAAACTCACTTGTATTTGTCGCAATACTATTCCATAATATACATCGAATAAAATCTGTTTCATAAATTCCATCAGAATTTTTAAATGGTCTTTGCACCGCTAAATTTATTGATGTATATTTTTTTCCATTATCTATATCAGTAACTGTTGGACTTTCAGTAAGACGACCAACCAAAACCACTTGATTCAACATTGTACCTCCTTTCACCATAAATTTAACAATATCTATTCTTTTATGCAAATTTCAATTTTTACAAATTGTATTTATAAATTTCAAATTTTTTAAATTTTTTTATTATTTTTATAATTTATAACAATTAATTTTAAAAATTAGTATAACTTTTTTAATAAAAATATATATTGTAATTTATATAAAAATTTGTTAAACTATTTGTAGAATAGTGAGAGTGTTAGTATGGAAAAATTAATAAACATTAGTGAAAATATGAGTGATATTTTTACTAAATACAAAGAAAAATATCCAAACCTAGGTGAATTTGAATATAATTCTAACGATGATACTTTGATATATAAGAATAAAGTCATTAATAATGCCAGCAATGCAATACAGCATACATCACCCAGTATATATCAATTGATTCCAGATTCAATATTTGATTACTTAAAAAATGGATTTTATTATGATAGAACTAGTGAAATACTAAAAATTAAATCTATGATTGAATCAGAAATCCTAATTACAGAAGAAGAATATAATATTTTAATTAACTTTGTTAAACAATATTTAATTAGATTTCAAATATATGTTAATAATAATTTGCTATTTAATAATCAAAACATAGCAGGCACTTCTGCATTAAGTTCTTTTTTAAAGGATTTTAATACAAGAAAAAAAATAATCGATTCTGTTAGAGATCATAGTTCTTTAACAAATACAGCAATACAAATAATTAATAATGAATATAATAAATATACAAATAATAATCAAGAAAATTTTTCTTTAGAAAAGCCTTTAACTTTAAATCGAAAAAAAACCAGTGAATTTAATTACGAATTTAAAGAACAGTCGGAAATTGATGCTATTTATGAAAAAAAACAAAAATTAGGAGTATCTGGCTTTACAAGTATTATTTTAATATTAATAACTACAGTATCCGCAGGAACATTTTTAGCACTTAATTTAATCAAATAAAAAAAGAAATTGACAACTAATTTCTTTTTTATTTGTTAATAATTTTCTTTTTTTAATTCAAAGAAAGATTGTGGATGAGAACAAACTGGACATACCATTGGGGCTTCTTTGCCAATTACAACATGTCCACAATTACGACAAATCCATACTGCTTCTCCATCTTTACTGAATACTAATTTATCTTCTACATTTTTAAGAAGTTTACGATAACGTTCTTCATGTTCCTTTTCTATTGCAGCAACACCTTCAAATAAAAATGCAATTCTTTCAAATCCTTCTTCGCGAGCTACTTTGGCAAATTCAGCATACATATCTGTCCATTCATAATTTTCGCCTTCAGCAGCATCAAGTAAGTTTTCAGATGTAGTTGGAATATCTCCACCATGTAATTCCTTAAACCACATTTTAGCATGTTCTTTTTCGTTATTAGCAGTTTCTTCAAAAATTGCTGCTATTTGTTCATATCCATCTTTTCGAGCTTTTGATGCATAATAAGTATACTTATTTCTTGCTTGTGATTCTCCAGCAAATGCAGCCATTAAATTTGCTTCTGTTTTACTACCTTTTAATTCCATATTTTACTCCTCCTTTTTAGCATCATTTATAGATGCTTTTTTCTTTTGTAATACATTACTATCTTTTCAATAATTGCATATGCTAAACAATTACTTATCAAATATTTTATCAGTTTTTTAGCCATAATATTATCTTTATTAAGAAAATAAAATATTATATTCTTTTAGTAACGATTACTACTTAAATATACTAAAAAACAAAAAAAAATGCAATATTTTTATTACATTTTTCATTTGTTTTCAACAATTAATTTTATTGCTGTTTTTTGTTCTCCATTAATAATAATATCATTAAATGCTGGTATAACTACTAAATTATCTCCAGTTGGGGCAACAAAACCTCGACAGATAGCGATAGCTTTAATTGCTTGATTTAATGACCCCGCTCCTACAGTTTGTATTTCTACTGTTTTTTTCTCCCTATAAATATTAGCTATTGCTCCAGCAACTTTACTTGGATTAGATTTTGATGAAACCTTTAGAATTTCCATTATTACCTTCCTTTCTTTCTACCAAAGTATATTAAGAAAAGGTAAAAAATATTCTAAAAATTTTTCTATTATTTTTTATCTATTAAATACAAAGTTATAGGATCTATTAGTTCTAAAATGCCATGAATTAAATAAAAATATCCTAAAACTAATACTTGAATATCATTTTCATAATATAAATTAATAGTTGTAAGTAAACCTGTTAATATAAAAAGTATTAATGTAATTATTTCTAAAATCCAAGCTTTATTTTTTCTATCATTATAATAATCAGCTTTTTTTAACTTTATCAACGACATAAATATAATCCATATAAATAAAGACAATGCTAAATACCAAGGTACTTTATCAACATTTAAAAAACTTACAAATATAATAACCAATATTGATGCTAAAGTTGTTGAAAGCCCTTCATAATCTTTCGAATCTTTAATTAAAATAAATTTAATAAAATTAAATATACCATAAGCAATTAAAACAGATATAAATATCATTTTCACTTTAACAAAGTGAAATAATGGAAAAATTAATAGCATGCTTCCCCATAGTATTAAAAAAACAGCAATTATTAATTCAACTTTTTGTTTTTTATTCATACGATACCTCCACCTAAATAATAAGTGAGTTTAATATAAAAGTCAATTATTTATTCAAAACTATATCTTTTATCATTTTTACCGTACCACCAACACCTAATTTATCAACATTTATGACTAAGTCATAGATTTTACTGGTTGACCAACTGATTGTAAATAAATACTGCAACATTTGGTAATACATGTAAATATTATTCCTGATAAATATATTCTAAAACATAATAATGCATACTCATTATACAATGCACTTTCACTACCAAAAATATTTATAATATTTTGAGGAAAAAATTGAAATAAAATAAAACCTATAACTCCAATTATTATATTAGTTAACAAAATTAATTTAAATGTTTGTTTTACTCTATCAATTTTCCAGCGCCATAATTAAAGCCAATAATTGGTTGCCCACCTATTGAGGTACCAATAACTAATGAAATGACAATCGCAAATACTTTCATTACAATACCAACAACAGATAACGGAATGTCAGATCCATATTTAGATAATCCACCATACTTAACAATCATATTATTAGCAACAGCTATAACTATTACAATGGATATTTGAGTAATAAAGCTAGAAATTCCAAGCAAACATACTTTTTTACATATTTGTTTATCTAATTTTAAAGTATCTTTTGTCAATTTAAATTTTTTAGGCCTAATAAAATAAATTAAAGTTACTATACAAGATAATATTTGACCTATAATTGTCGCTAAAGCTGCTCCTTTAACTCCCATATCAAATACAAATATAGCTATTGGATCTAAAATTATATTTAATATGACACCTAGCAAAGTTGCAAACATAGCAAATTTTGGTGAACCATCTGCTCTAATTATTCCATTTAACCCAGATGTTAAAATATAAAATGGTATCCCTATCAATATTACTTGATAATAATCCAATGCATATTTATATGTCCCATTTGTTACTCCAAATAAGGTTAAAATATTTTCTTGAAATAAAAATCCTAATCCTGTAATTATCAATGATAAAATAATTAATATTATTAATGCATTTCCAATTCCTTTGTTAGCACTTTTATAATCTTCTTTTCCCAAATTTAAACTAAATAGTGCTGAAGCACCATCCCCTATTAATAGAGCTAATGATAATGCCACAACAGTAAATGGATAAACAACATTTGTAGCTGCATTTCCTAAATAGCCAACGCCATTACCTATAATATTTGATCTACTATGTTATAAAGTGCTCCAACTAACATAGATATAATACATGGTACCGAAAAATTAAGTAATAGCTTACTAATTTTTTCCTTATCTAAATCTAAATTTTTCATTTTCTCTCCCTTCAATTAATCTTATTTATAACAGACAAAATGCATTATATCACAAAAATTTTTTTCGTGTAAGTTTTTTTATCAATAGTTTATTTGAAGTATAATGTATAAAATTTAATTTTAATTTCAAATTATTAATGGAGGAATATTAATGAAAAACAATGAAAACAATATTAATATATTAGATGAGTTAAATAAGGGAGCATGTATGGGACAAGATGCTATAAATATGATTATGGAAAAAGTGACAGATAAAAATTTAGCAAAAGTATTAAAAGAACAAAATAAAAAATATGATCTTATTATTAATAAAATTGCTAAAATCTATCCAAATTATAGTAACAAAGATCCACATGAAACCAGTATTATGAATAAGGCTATGACATGGTATGGCATAGAATTAAAAACATTAATGGATAATTCTACTTCTAAAATTACAGAATTATTACTTCAAGGAACAAATATGGGTATAATTGAAGGTAGAAAACTTTTAAATAATAAAAATACTAATGCTGAAATACATAGCATAATTCAAGAATATGTTGATATGCAAGAAGAGTGTGTGGAAAAACTTAAAAATTTTTTATAACATAAAATGCAGATGCCACTGCATTTTTTTTTTGATAATTTCATTTACCTATTTTACATTTCTAACAACAAAATAAATACTATTATTCAAACTTTGTTTATGACATTTATAATTATATTGTTATAATATTTATAGGTGGTAATTATATGACTATTGAAGAACGAAAAAAATTACAAATAATGGAGAAAAAGTTTAATGATTCTAATTATACAATTACAAATATAAGTAACCTTGAAATATCAACTTTAACTTATTTTCAACTAGATAATTTATTTTTTCATTATAGTTGGAAAAAATACTTAGAATCATACGATAAATATGGCATGATGCCAGCTATTGGGGAAAACTCTAAGGGTATTGATCCTGAGGCAAGTATATTTTTTTCTAAAGGCGTTGAAGGTGTACTTGAATTATGGGACGTTTGGTTAAAATGGCGATTGAATAGACAAAATAATCCACAATATAAAGGGAATACTGAGGAAGAAATACAAAAAAACATTACCCGTTTTACATTAGGAGATATAACTGATGAAGAACGACAAAATTGGCATTATTGGATAAATTATTTTACAAATAAACAATATTTAGAAAATAATTATATATTAGAAAGACTATTTGAATATCAGTATACAGAAATGATAAATAGTGTTTATTTAATTATGAATTTAAAAGAAAATGACGAATACAAATATGACCAAATAGATATAAAAAAACTATGGGCAATTAAAAATGCCAAAAAAAATGGGAAAGGTATCAATCCATTAACACTATCTCAATATGGATTATATAGTGATTTTTCTACTCCCATTGCTGATAAGTGGAATATGCAAACTATTCCAGGGAAAAATATTATAATTGAGCCCAGTAGACTAAAACAATTAAGTATTTATGGTAAAACTGATGTTTATTCTATTATAAAATTTATGTATGATAATTACAAAAAAGAAATATCCCCAAAAAAACAAGTGAAATTTGATATTTTAGATGTATACATTAACTATATAGAGCAAAAAAAATTAATATCGATATTAAAATAAAGAATATTATTATTTTACAAACAAAAACCAATTCCAATTATAGAATTGATTTTTTTAAATAAACGGAGTCTTATTTCCAATCTTTTTTATGGTGCCGTAACAGTGAATTGAACACTGATTTAATCCTTACCATGGATTTGTAATACCATTATACTATTACGGCATTTATTAAAAAAAGCCATTGCTGGCTTGTATTTGGCTTTCTGGTGGCTCCAGCGGGAATTGAACCAGCGACACAAGGATTTTCAGTCCTCTGCTCTACCGACTGAGCTATGAAGCCATATGGCGGTTCGTACGGGATTTGAACCCGTGATCTCCTGCGTGACAGGCAGGCGTGATAGGCCACTACACTAACGAACCATTGGTTGCGGGAGTAGGATTTGAACCTACGACCTTCGGGTTATGAGCCCGACGAGCTACCAAACTGCTACCATCCCGCGATATCTAAAATTGGCGGAGGAAAAGGGATTCGAACCCCTGCGCCGATTTCTCGACCTGTCGGTTTTCAAGACCGATCCCTTCAACCGGACTTGGGTATTCCTCCATACATTTTCTCAATGCATTTTGATTATAACAAATTGAAATAAAAGTGTCAACTATATTTTGTGAAAAAAATAACAATAAATACTTGAAATTATAAAAAAAACATATTATAATTAAGTAGTCTTATTAATTAAGACGGTGCCTTATTGCCCAAGTGGCGGAATAGGTAGACGCACAGGACTTAAAATCCTGCGAGTGTAATAACTCGTGCCGGTTCAAGTCCGGCCTTGGGCACCATAATAAAATTAAAGGGGATGTTAGAAAATAGATAATCTATTTTCTATACATCTTCTTTTCTTTTGGCTTTACACCAGGAATAACTT
>CALVVG010000017.1 GCA_944363795.1 uncultured Bacilli bacterium
TTTATAAATTTTATAAAATTAATAAATATTTTTTTTAAAAAATTAAAATTAAAAATATAAATACTTTTTTTTTTTTTTTTTTTTTTTTTTTGTATAATGGGGAAAATAGAGGTGTAGTGATGACTAAAAAAGTTGGCTTAATAACTATATTATTAATAATTGTAATTGTGTTGATATTTAGCTTTGTAAAAACGGAAAAAGTTGACTTTAAAGAAACAAATATCGAAGTAAAAAAATCCAATATGCTAACAATGATGTTAGAAACAAAGGATGGAATATATAAAGAAACCATAGCTAGTGAGTGGCCAATGGAAGGTTATGTATTTAATGAAAACTTAAGTAGATGTGAAAATGGGGGAATACTTTCTTGGGATGATGAAAATAAAAAAGTAATAATGCAGTCAAATACAAGTGATAAATGTTACGTTTATTTTGATGCTAAAAAAGAAACACTTGCTGATTATATAATAAATAATGTTTATACAGAAGATGGAGTAAGTGGATTATATTATCATGATGGAATAGGAACATATACTAATGCAGATCAAGAAGCAGGAGATAATTCATATAGATATTCAGGAGCAAATCCTAATAATTATGTGTGCTTTGGTTCAGATGCAGAGATATGCCCAAATGATAATTTATATCGAATCATAGGATTATTCGATAATGATAGTGACGGTGTGTATAATATTAAAATGATTAAAATGAAAAGTATTGGAACTTATTATTGGGATAGCGATTCTGTACAATTTAATGCTATGACAAGTACTAGTAATAGAAAAAATCAAATTTATATTATTAAAACTAACAGTATTATTGCGGTCCCTGATGTGGGGGCAGGAGGTTCAAATGATTGGGCAAAAGCAGACATAAATTATTATATAAATCATGATTACTTTTGGAATAATATAGGTAACAAATGGCAAAATATTATAAATAAAAATTTATGGAAAGTTATTAGCAGTAAAATGAATAATATTGCTAATGTTAAAGTGAAAACCACATATCAAAATGAAGAAGCTATTTCAACTACTTATGAAGATGAAATCGGATTAATGTATGTAAGTGATTATGGATATGCCGCAAGTCCCGAAAATTGGCAAACAACGTTAAATAACTACAATAATAGCATAAATATTAATAATAATTGGTTATACTTAGGAGAAGATGAATGGACAATTTTGCCTATTGCTGAAGGATATAGTAGTGCATTTATTATTAGTTCATATGGTAATATTAGTAGTTCTTATGTAAGTAGTATTGGTTATGAAAGCGCCACTAGACCAGTTTTTTATTTGAAGTCTAATGTAAGTATTAAAAGTGGAATAGGTACAATAAGTGATCCATATAGAATTGTGATTTAGTAAACTTTTGCTTATGGCAAAAGTTTTTGTGTTTGTTAAGTCATGTAAATTATTACTAGGTTACTTGAGTAAAAATAAGTTTTTTGTTAAAATTAAAATATAAAAAATAAAAGGATAGGTGATTACTATGTTTGTTGGAGAAAATCCAATTCATATTAAAGTAAATGAAAAAAGTGATATTTCTAATTTGGTTCTTATGCCTGGCGATCCTTTAAGAGCTAAATATATTGCTGAAAAATTTTTAAGTGAAGCACACGAGGTGACTAACGTTAGGAATATGTTAGGCTTTACAGGATATTATAAAGGTCAAAGAATAACTGTAATGGGAAGTGGCATGGGAATGCCTAGCATGAGTATTTATGCGTTTGAATTATTTCATTTTTTTAATGTAACTGATATTATTCGTATTGGTACTTGTGGAGCTGTTAGTCAGGAAGCTGAAGTAGGTGAAATTTTGCTTAGCAATAGCGTGTATTCAGAATCTAATTTTGCATATACATACAATAATTTTTCAGAACATGTTGTTAAAGCAGATGAAAATTTAAATAATAAAATTTTAAAAACTGCTGAAGAGCTTGATATGAAAGACAAAATTCATGTTGGTATGCTTACTACTATGGATGTTTATGGACCTTATATAGATTATGATAGAGTTCTTTCAAGAATTCCCAAAGAATTTAAAAATAAAATTTTGGGAGAAGAAATGGAAGCGTTTGCTTTAATACATGTTGCTAATTCAATGGGCAAAAGGGCAACTGCTATGGCAACGGTTGCAGATTCAAAATTTTCTAATGTTGTAATGTCTATTGAGGATCGACAAAAATCTTTGGATGATATGATTATTTTGGCTTTAGAAGCAATTATAAAGCAGTAATTGAGGTAAGAATGAATAATATAGATGAAAGTATTTTTCGAGCCTATGATATTAGGGGTAAATATCCTGATGAAATTAATGAACAAGTTGCATATACTATTGGACGTAGTTATGGTTCTTATTTACAAGAAAAATATAATAAGAATAGTTGCATAGTATCTCACGACAATAGACTTTCTAGTGAAAGTTTATCACAAAACTTGATTAAAGGAATAACTTCTAGTGGTTGTAATGTTATTAATTATAACTTAACAACTACACCTATGAATTATTATGGTAGGTATTTAAATCAATTGCCAGGAATAATGGTAACCGCTTCACATAATCCTAAAGATGATAACGGGTTTAAATTTTCTTTTGATGGTATGATTAATGCTAGAGGTGAAATGATTACTGATTTTAAAAATTATACCTTGACTGGCATTTTTAAAAGTGGTTTGGGAAATGTTGCTAATAATAATATTTTAGATAAGTATATTGAGTATTTGAAGTATTCAATTAAATTTGGTAAAAATAAAAGAAAAATAGTTATCGATTGTGGAAATGGAGCAACTTGTCAAATAATTAAAAAAGTATTTGATAATAGTTTCTGTACTCCGATATATATTAATGAAATATCAGATGGTAATTTTCCCAATCATCACCCAGATCCTGCAGTTAAAGAAAACTTGCAACAATTGCAAAAAGCAGTCAAAGAAAATAAAGCTGATTTTGGAGTAGCTTATGATGGTGATGGCGATAGAATTGGGATTGTTATGGAAAACGGAGAAATATTACCAATAGAATATTTTATGATAATGTGTATTAAAGATATAATTAATAATGTTAATAATAAGACATTTTTATATGATATTAAATGTTCGAAAAGTTTAGACGATTATATTAAATTTTTAGGAGGTACTCCAATATGTTATCGAACTGGAGCAAGTTACACTCAATATAAAGTTCATCAAGATAATTTGCCCTTTGGGGGTGAATATTCTGGTCACATCTTTTTTAGAGATCGAGACGTTGATTGTGGTAGTGCTATTTATGCAACTTTAAGATTTTTAGAAATAATGAGCAAAACAACTGAAAAGTTAAGTAAAATAGTTGCGGATTTTCCTAAATACTATTCGACTTCTGAAATAAAGATTGCTACTCAAGATCAAATTAAATTTGTTATTGTTGATGAAATTAAAAAATATGCTACGAAAATGAATTATCCGATTAATGATATAGATGGAGTAAGAATAACTTATACAAATGGCTGGGCTTTAATACGTGCAAGTAATACAGGACCAAATATTACTTTTAGAGCAGAAGCTACTACTGCTGAAGGTGTAAAATGTTTAGAAAATATTTATATTCCAATGATTAAAGAAATAAATCAAAAATTAAGTAATTAAATTTGCTATTGACTTATTTAAAATAAATGTTTTATAATAGAAATACCTTGAAAAATTGTGAACGAGACACATATGTTTTGGATACTTACAGAGAGTTCTTGTTAGGTGGAAGTAGAACATTTAATGAAAAAATGTATATCACTCGGGAGTTGAATAGTTGAATATAGTAAGCTATTTCGTTAATCGCGTTAAGATAATTAAGAAAAATAAAGGATGGTACCGTGCATAATTGCACTCCTTAGGTATCATTCTTTTTATATTGGGAGGAGATTATGAAAAATTTTAAAAGTTTAAGTAAAGAACCAGTAGATGTAATAGAAGCCAAAATAAGGGAAAAATGGTTTCATGAAGATATACTAAATAAGTGTATTGAAAACCGAAAAGGTTCACCATATTTTGTCTTTTATGACGGCCCAGCATTTGCCAATGGATTTCCTGGGTTACATCATATGGTTGCCAAAAGTCTTAAAGATGCTTTTTGCAAATATAAAACCATGCAAGGGTATAAAGTCCTTCGTAAAGTAGGCTGGGATACTCATGGTCTTCCTGTAGAAAATCATGTTGAAAAAAAATTGGGAATAACTTCTAAAAAGGAAATTGAAAAATTAGGAGTTTCCAAGTTTAATGATGAGTGTCGTAAAAGTGTTCGTGAAAATGAAGATGCTTTTACTAATTTGACTAATATAATGGGACAATTTATTGATTGTAAGCATCCTTATGTAACTTATGACAATAATTACATTGAAACAGAATGGTGGATATTGAAGAAATTTTGGGAAGAAGGATTATTTTATGAAGGAGTTAAGATTCTTCCTTATTGTCCTCGATGTGGAACAGGACTTGCTTCTCATGAAGTTGCTCAAGGATATGAAGAAATTAGTGTTGATACAGTAATTGTTCCGATGAAGAAAAAAGATGAAGACGTTTATTTTTTAGTTTGGACTACTACTCCTTGGACTCTTTTATCAAATGTTGCTTTATGTGTTAATCCTGAATATGATTATTCTTTAGTTGAAAGCAAAGGTACTAAATTTATTTTAGCCACTAGTTTAGTTTCTAAAGTTTTAGGTGAAGAAGTAACTATTCTTGATACTTTTAAAGGGAGTACTTTGGAATATACAGAATATGAACAACTAATACCAGAACTTAAAGTTGATCGCAAAGGTTTTTTTGTTACTTGTGATACTTATGTTACAGATGATGATGGGACTGGTATTGTTCATATTGCTCCAGCATTTGGTGCCGATGATGCAAATGTTGGTAAGAAATATAATTTACCTTATTTAAATCCTGTTGGTGAAGATGGTAAATATACCGAAGGGCCATGGAAGGGAATGCTTGTATTTGATGCTGATAAAGAAATCATTAAATATTTAAAAGAAAATGGTAAGTTATTTAAAAAACAAAGAATTGTTCATAATTATCCGCATTGTTGGAGATGTCATTCACCACTTATTTACTATTCTAAACCAAGTTATTATTTAGAAATAACTAAGATTAAGGATAAAATTGTTGCAAATAATAAAACTGTTAATTGGTATCCAGCATATGTTGGTGAAAAAAGATTTGGTAATTGGCTTGAAAATTTAAATGATTGGGCAATATCAAGATCACGTTATTGGGGAACCCCTCTTCCTTATTGGACTTGTTCTTGTGGTTATTCTGAGATGATTGGATCTAGAAAAGAATTAATCGAAAAGGCAATTGAAAGCATAGATGAATCAATTGAGCTACATCGTCCTTATGTTGATGAAATACACATTAAATGCCCAGAGTGTGGTAAGGCAATGACTCGTTGTAAAGATGTAATTGACTGTTGGTTCGATTCTGGCTCAATGCCTTTTGCTCAATATCATTATCCTTTTGAAAATGTGGATTTGTTTGAAACTCAATTTCCAGCAGATTTTATTTGTGAAGGAATCGATCAAACTAGAGGATGGTTTTATACCTTACTTGTAATTTCTACATTTGTTAAAGGTGTAAGCCCATATAAGAATGTTTTAGTTAATGATTTACTTTTAGATGCTGAAGGCAAAAAAATGAGTAAATCTCGTGGTAATATAGTAGAACCATTTACTACTATGAAAGAATATGGTGCTGATACAGTTAGATTTTATTTACCTTATGTATCTCCAGTTTGGGTACCACTTAAATTTGATATTAATGGTTTAAAAGAAGTACATTCTAAATTCTTTAATCCTCTTAAAAATACTTATAATTTCTTTACAATGTATGCAAATATTGATGGTATAGATATTGATGAATGTGATATTTTAATAAATGATAGAGAAGATATAGATAGATGGTTAATTAGTAAATATAATAAATTAGTTAAATATGTAACTGATGCTTATGATGAATATGATTTAAATAAAGTTGTAAGAGCATTAACTGATTTTGTTTCTGAAGATTTATCTAATTGGTATATAAGAAGAAATAGAGATCGTTTTTGGGGTTCAAAGTTAGATAATTCGAAGAAAGCCGTTTATAAAACAACTTATGAAGTTTTAGTAGGAATTTCTGGATTGATGGCTCCGATAGTTCCTTATCTTTCTGAAGAAATATATACTAATTTAACTGGTAACTATTCTGTTCATACATCAGATTTTCCTAAATATGATGAAGTATTTATTGATGAACTATTAGAAGAAAAAATGGATTTAGTTAGAAATTTAATAAGTATAGGAAGATTTATTCGCGAAGAAGAAAAGATAAGAGTACGTCAACCGCTAAAAGAAATACTTTTAGATGGCAAAAATGAAATGATTATAGGAGAACTTACTGAATTAATAAAAGAGGAATTAAATGTCAAAAAAGTAACTTTTGTTGATGATACATCACTTTATATGAATTTTTCTGTTAAACCTAATTTTAAGGTGGTAGGTAAAGTATTTGGTAAAGACATTAAAGAATTTCAAGAAAAATTATTAGAATTATCTTTAAGTGATATTAAAAAATTACAAAAGAATGAAATAATTACTATGACTATTGCTGGTAATGATGTTGAGGTTACTTCAACCATGGTTGATATTAGAATTAATGCTAAAGAAGGATTTAACGTAGGTATGGAAAATAATAATTTTGTTATTTTGAATACAACTTTAGATAATGATTTAATTAATGAGGGTATTGCAAGAGAAGTTATATCTAAAGTTCAACAAATGCGTAAAAATATCGATTTAGAATTAACTGATAGAATTATTATAAAGTATAATTCTTCAGAACCAATTAAAGAGGCAATTTTAGAATTTATTGATTATATTAAAAGAGAAACTTTAGCAACTGATATTATATTTGATGAAACTGTACTTGATGAATTTAACATTAATGATGAAATAATAAAAATTGCTATAATAAAAAAATAATGCTAAAATGGTATTAAGTCCTCGTAGCTCAGCTGGATAGAGTGAATGCCTCCGACGCATTAGGTCGCAGGTTCAAATCCTGTCGAGGACACCATTTTATTAATTAGGCTTGCAAATGCAAGCTTTTTGTGTGCAATATTATTTAATGCTTTTAAAAGAAACATTTTATAATTAATTTAAATGTGCTAAAATAATAATGGAAGTGATTAAATTGATAAGGGAATTTAAAAAATTTATTGCTAGAGGTAATGTGTTAGATTTAGCAGTTGGAGTAATCGTTGGTGGAGCTTTTTCATCTATTGTAACGAGTTTAGTTAATAATATATTTACTCCGATTATTGGACTTGTTTTAGGTGGTGTTGACTTTTCTAATTTAGCAATTACATTTAGAGATACAAAAATAATGTATGGAGCTTTTATTCAAAGTGTAATAGATTTTTTAATTGTAGCATTTTGCCTATTTTTAGTAGTAAAATTTGTTAATACAGTTACTAATAAAAAAGTAGAAAAATCTGAAGAAAAGAAAATAGCCAAAAGTGCCGAATTAATTGTTTTAGAAGAAATAAAGGATATTTTAAAAAATGATATATCAAGCAAGTAATGGATTAGAACTAGAAATAGTTCTTAATCGTAAAAATAATAAAAATATTTATTTTCGAATTAAGGAAGATCTAAAATTATATGTAAATGCACCACTTTTTTTAAGTAAGGATAGTATTTTAAAATTAATACAAGAAAATGAAGAAAATATATTAAAGATGTATAATAAGATGGCAAATAAGGCTATTGAAAATGATAAATTTTGGTATTTAGGCAAAAGTTACATTATAAATTTTATTGATTCTGGTGATATCTTTTTTAAAGATGAAAATGTTTATACTATATCTTTAGAACAATTAGACAAATTTTATCAATCACAAGTTATTAAAATTTTTACTCAAGAAGTAGAAATTGCCAAAAAATGTTTTAGTAAACTCCCGGAATTTACCCTTAAATTCCGTAAAATGAGAACAAGATGGGGAGTATGTAATACTTTTAAAAAAACGATTACGTTAAATACTGAATTATTAAAAAAAGATATAGAACTTTTGGATTATGTAATTATACATGAATTATGCCATTTTTTTGAAGGAAACCATAGTAAAAATTTTTGGAAATTAGTAGAACAAGCTTATCCTAATTATAAAGAAGCAAGAAAGAAATTGAGGTATTAAATGAAATTAACTAGTTTAAAAAATGAACATGTAAAATTTTGGCTTAGTCTTAAAGAAAAGAAAAATAGAGATAAAGAACAAAAATTTTTAATTGAAGGTGATCATTTAATCAATGAAGCCCAAAAACAAAATTTAATTTTAGAAACAATCAGTATAGTTGATTTAAATGCTGATTATTTTGTTACTAAGGATATTATGACTAAAATTAGTGATCAAAAATCGATATGCTATAATGCTGCAGTATGCAACTTTATTAAAGAAGAAGAATTAAATGGTAATATTTTGATTTTAGATAATATTCAAGATCCTGGTAATTTAGGAACTATTATAAGATCTTGTACCGCTTTTAATTTTCATAATATTGTTTTAAGTGATGATTCAGTAGATATATATAATTCTAAAGTTATACGAGCTACTGAAGGTATGTTATTTCATATAAATATTTTACGAAGAAATTTGTTAAATTTTATTCCAACTTTAAAAATGCTCGGTTATCAAATAATAGGTACTGATGTTGTAAAAGGTCTAGATATAAGAACTATAAATAATGATCAAAATATAGCAATTGTTTTAGGCAATGAGGGTAGTGGGATTAGTAAGAGTGTTAAAAATCTTTGCGATACATTTGTAAATATTAAAATAAATGAAAATTGTGAATCATTAAATGTAGGAGTGGCTGCCAGTATATTGATGTATGAGGTAAATAATGAATGAATTAGTATGTGTTGGTAAAGTAATTAATTTTTTTGGTATTAAAGGAGAATTAAAAATATTAAGTCACTTTGATAAAAAAGAATTGGTTTACAAAGTTGGAATGACAATAAAGATAAAAGAAGAAGAATTAAAAATTACAAGTGTTAGAGTTCATAAAAATTATTATTTAATTAAAGTTAATAATATAAATGATATAAATTTAATTACTAAATATATTGGTTATAATGTTTATGCCAAAAAAGATGATATTTTATTAACAGATGGCGATTATTTATTAGAAGAATTAATCGGGGCTCAAGTTATAGAAAAAGAAAAAAATATTGGCAAAGTTGTAGATATATATCTAACTAATAATAGTAATTATATAAAAATATTTTATAATAACAAAAATTATCTAATTCCCCTTATTAAAGAATATATTATTAAATTTGATCGAAATTCTAATATTATTTATACAAAAAATGCAGAAAATTTAATTATTTAATATATTTGTAGAAAATCAAAAAAGATTTTAGTATAATAATCATCAAGAGGTGAAGTTTATGAAAATTGATATTTTGACATTATTTCCCAATTTTTTTGATGGTTTTTTACAAGAATCAATTTTAAAAAGAGCTATAGATAAAAAATTGGTAGAAATAAATATTATTAATTTTCGAGATTATTCACCACTTAATAATAAGCAAGTGGATGATACACCTTATGGAGGCGGAGCGGGAATGCTTCTGAGATGTGAACCAATTTTTAATTGTATAGATCAAATTAAGACAAAAGAATCCTATGTAGTTTTATTATCACCAGAAGGAAAAACATTTAATCAAAAACAAGCTAATGAATTAAAAAAATACAAACATATAATATTGATTTGTGGACATTACGAAGGATTTGATGATAGGATTAAAACATTAGTAGATGAAGTTATAAGTATTGGAGATTTCATTTTAACTGGTGGTGAAATACCTGCTTTAGCTATTACTGATGCTATAGTTCGTCTGATTCCTGGGGTTATTAATAATGAATCTATTATAAGTGAATCTTTTAATAATGGTCTATTAGATTATCCTCAATATACTAAACCTGCTATATATCGAGGTTTAAAAGTTCCTGATGTTTTATTAAGTGGTCATCATAAAAATATTGCTAAATATAGGCAAGAAGAACAAAAAAAACGTACTCAAGAATTAAGGCCTGATTTAATGGAGGATAAAAATGAGTAGTTATATATTGAAAAATAATGACGAAGAAAAAAAGGTTTTATTGTATGAAGAAAAACTGAGCTATTCCTTTTCTCCCAAAAAAGGTTATAAAAGAGTAAAAAAAATAACTGTAATGGATCCCGCAATTTTAGCCCAAATTTTAGAAGAAAAATTTATGAAATCATATAATAAATTAATAAAAATAATTTATGATTTAGTAAATAGTGATGATACTAATAGTGGTGATATTTTAGTTACTTATACAGAAATAGATCGTTTAAAACAAATTTTACTTTATAAGTATAACAAAAAAATGCATAAAGAATTTATAGATAAATATTTAAAAAAATTATATTTATTAGAATTAGAGTTAAATAAAATTAATATACATTATTTCGATAATGAATTAGAAGAACATAAAGGGAAAGGACGATAAGTCTTTTTTTATTTACGTAAATTGTATTTTTATTTATTGAGAATAATTTTAATATTTGATAAAATTATTATAGGATGGCGATTGTTGATGAAACAAGCAAAAAATGGTTATGTTAAATATATAATAGCTTTTTTATTATTAATTTCAATATATATAAGTGGAATATATCTTTTTAGTTCAATTGATAATAAATATAATTCAGAAAAATATATTTATGAAATAAAATAAAGTTTGGATATAATAATTGATTAAACAATAAAAATTTTTTATCATTTAAAAAAAAATTATTAGTATTATTTATTAGTGATAATATGGCTAATTATATTGCTCATCGTGGCATGTGGAACGATAAAATAAAATCTAACTCTTTGGAAGCTATTTATAATGGTTTAAATAGTGAAAAATATATAGGTATTGAAACTGACATACGAGTAACTAAAGATCAAGTGTTTGTAATATATCATAATGTCTTATATAAGGGAAAACCTATAAAAAATTTATTGTACAAAGATATAAAAGAAGATGTTTTTAAATTAGAAGATATATTAAAAATTAATACTTCTAAAATTTTCTTATTAGAAATAAAAGACTTTAATATAAATATTAAAACTTTTATTAAATTTTTAAATAAATATAACAAAAATATTATGATTATGTCTTTTGATACTAATGTAATTAATAAAATAAAAAAAATAACTAATAAATATAAAGTGGGTGTATTAAATTATATTTTAAATAGTTATAGTGACTATAATTATGACTTTATTTGTTTACTTGATGCTATTAGTAGTAATATAGTAATTGAAAGTTTTAAAAAAAGAAATATAGAAGTTTTAATATACGGAGTAATAAATCCAACTCAAAATTTAACATATATTATTGATGATAATAAATTGAGATCAGCAATAAAGAGTGAAAAATAAAAATTCACTTTTTTATTTTATAAAAAGCCCCAAAAAATAAAAATTAAAAATTTTTTCGCAAAAAGCAGAAAAATAAAGAAAGCAAAAAAGAATCTGTAAACTTCCCCATAAACCAGAAAAAAAACTTTGCTAAAATAAGAAAATGTTATATAATTAGATTGTCAAATCTTAATTGAAAATTATTTGTATTGATGAGATTGACAGAGATAGAAATAAGTTCGTTTAAAATAGCAAAACTTATTTCTTTTAATTTTCCTTGAAATAAAGTAGTCAAGGAAGAACCAAAATCAAATAACTGTCTAATAGTGTGAGCAAATTGAACAAATAAATAATGAGCTTTCATAGCATTATAATTAAGACTACACATATGATTAATATTAAACAAAATGTTTTTTTGAACATTAAATCCTTGGTTTTCAATTTTCCAACGCTTTCGCCCTAAGTCAATAACAGTTTTAATATTTGAATCATCAATAGATAGGTCAGTGATATAAGTAAAAACTTTGGAATTTTCAATATGTCTAATAATATTAAAAGAATATTTATTGTATTGATAATCTTTAACTAAAAAGTAATTATAAAGTGAAGAGCCAGTTTCTAGAGAAATAATTCCTTCAAAATCACGATTAACAGTTTGAAGTTTATCAGATTTTAAACGAAAAATGTAATTCCAATTGTTATCTAAACAAATTTTAATAAATGGCCCAGAAGCATAAAGTGCATCACCAGTAACAATAAATTTAAGTTTAGGAAAGTTCTTTTTTAAACGAATAGCCATTCGTTTAAAAGCATTCATTTCACAATCTTGTTTTTTTAAATTGATAACAGATGGATCAGAATTTTCAATAAATTCTGAATCAATAGATAAAACAAAAGAATCAAAAACAAGTTTAGCTTCTAATACATGATGTTCATAAGACATTGAACCATCACCATGTTTTTTTACAATGCAATGATCACAATGTTTATAATTGAAAGAAACAAGACCAGTGCCATCAATTAAAAGTTGAAATTTACCATTGTATCGAAATTTATCGAACATTTTAGATCTAATTAAAGTATAGACAATATATTTTTGAATTTTTCTAAGTTCAGAAATATCTAAATCATCAAAAACGTCATTGATTGTATCATAGTGTGGAAGATCAGAAAGTTCTTCTTCTATGATTTTAGATAAATTGGAAATAGCATAATCGCTATTAAATTTATTGGTTAATGAATTCATTGTTGTAATACCGCAAAGAAGAGCAAAAAGACGAGTAACACAAATAGATTTCATTGAATAAGTAACTTTTCCTTGTTGTCTTTTATCAGATAATTCACTAAACATAATAAAAAGTCTAGGAAGATATTTGTCAATAATATTGTATAAGCCACAAACTAATGATTTATCTTTTTTTAACGCTCTTTTTTCTATTCTTCTCACATACATCAACTACCTTTATATAATTATATCAAATAGTTGATTGCGAAAAAATTTCACTCCTTAGAGCTAAATTGAGATAATTTTTCTTGATTTTTTTTTTTTTTTTTTTTTTTTTTTTTTTTTAAATTTTTTATTTTAAAAAAATTTTTTTTTTTTTATTTTAATTTATATTATTTTTTTTTTTTTTTTTTTTTTTTTTTTTTTTTTTTTTTGTATAATGGGGAAAATAGAGGTGCGTCCATGAAAAAAATAGTATTAGGAATAATATTAACTATTATAATAATAGGAATAGGAACTTATAAATATGTAGTCAATTTTAGAGAAGTAATATCTGATAAATCAAAAGAACAGATTAAAAGTAATGACATGTTAACAATGATGTTAGAAACAGAAGCAGGTACTGGAATATATGAAGAAACTACAGCGAGTGAGTGGCCGACTGATGGTTATGTATTTAATACAGAACTGAGTAAATGTGAAAACGGCGGTATTGTATTTTGGGATGATGAAAGTAAATCAGTTAAAATGAAATCTAATATATCTGATAAATGTTATGTATATTTTGACATAGCAAATCAAACATTTGCAGATTATATAATAAATGAACTATATACTGAAGATGGAGCAAATGGATTATATTATCATGATGGACAAGGAACATATACAAATGCTTCCGAAGAAGCAGGAGATAAAAGCTATCGATATAGTGGGGCAAATCCAAATAATTATGTATGTTTTGGCAGTGATGCAGCAACATGTCCAAATGATAACTTGTATCGAATCATAGGCTTATTTGATGATGATAAGGATGGAGTATATAATATTAAATTAATAAAGTCAACCAGTTATGGAAGATACGTATGGAATTCGGGAAATAATAATAATTGGAATGCTACTAATAAACCAGATATTTATACAACATTGAATACCTTGTATTGGAAAACGTTAAGTAGTGAATGGCAAAGTAAAGTAGAGCAAACATATCAATGGCAAGTAGGGGGAATGATACAAGAAAGATCATATACAGCAAAACAATACTATGACATAGAATTAAAAAATCAAACCGGATATGAAGAAACTATGCCAATCGGCTTAATGTATGTAAGCGATTACGGATATGCAGCAAGCCCTGAAAATTGGAAAACAGCTTTAAATGATTATATGTTTAGTACATACAAACCGGATTGGTTATATCTCTATGCAGAATGGACTATTTCTTTATCATTATCTAATTCCAAGTTTTCTTTTGCTGTAGGATATGATGGGGCATATGCTGGATGTGAATCAATTGGCACTAGTTATAATATACGTCCATGTTTATTTTTAAAGCCTAATATAACAATTAAAAATGGTATTGGAACCTCAAGTAATCCTTATAGAATTACTGAATGACGGACATTTTTAAAAAATATCGATAAAACCGAAGAAAAAGAGGGTTAAAAGTTCGGCCAAGAAAGAACTTTTAACCCTTTTTATGATATTTAAAATCCCCTTAATTGATATATATATAAATGTTAAAATTAGAAATTTATAAAATTTAGTTAATTTTTTTTATGCAAAAAAGATTGTAAATAAGTAAGTAATTGATATAATAAAAGCTATATACCATATAAAATAAAACACATAGGAATTCTAATAGAATTCTAATATATTTAAATGAATTAATAGCTAGTTTAAATAAAGTAAAACCAGTTTGAAATAAAGACATAACCCTAACTTTACCTTTATTTTTATAAATTTTGTGAGTTTCAATTTTAGTATTTTTATAGCATTTTGTATTTTTAGAATAATCACACCCTAAAATAGTAAGAAATAAAATGCTAGTACAAACTAAGCATAAAATAATATTATACAATTTAGATATAAAACACTTTTTTATTTTTTATGTTTATAAATTAATAATACCAAAAAATGGGTTGTTCTATCAAGTTAAAAAGGCAATAGGTGTAACTAGTATGTTACATCTATTTTTATGTATTTAAAAACTATCTGTAGGTAAAATAAACTTTTCGTATAATAATTATTATATATTTAACTACAAAAAAACTTAATAATATTATATATTGTTTATTTAAAGTGTAAAATCATTTAATCTGATTATTGAAAATGTAATAAATATTAAAAGTTTTGGTGTATAATTATATTAAGGTGATTAAATTGAAAATTATTGTTTCTGCTGGAGGTACTGGAGGACATATATATCCAGCAATAGCTATAATAAAAAAATTTCAAGAAAAGGAAAAAAACTTAGAAGTTTTATATATAGGCACACACAACCGAATGGAAAAAGATATTATTCCCAATATGGGTATTAAATATATACCAATCGAAATATATGGCTTTAGTAAAACTAAAATTTTAAGGGATATTAAAAATATTTATTTAATTAGAAAAGGAATTAAAAAATGTATTAAAATAATGCAAGATTTTAAACCTGATGTTGTAATAGGTACTGGAGGATATGTTACCTATCCAGTAATTAGGGCAGCTCATAAGTTAGGTATTAAAACGTTTATTCATGAACAAAACAGTATTGCCGGAAAATCAAATATTACTTTATCAAAATATGTAGATTTAGTTGGAATATCATTTAAAAATTCTAAAAGCTATTTTACATCTGCAAGAAAGGTCATCTATACGGGAAATCCTTGCGGTGAAAATGCTTTAAATATTCCTAAAATATCCAAAACCAGTTTAGGCTTTAAAACTAGTGATAAATTAATTATAATTGTTGCTGGATCTTTAGGCAGTAGTACCTTTAATGATAAATTTAAAGCTTTTTTAAAAATAATTGGTAATGAACCTTATAAGGTGCTTTATGTAACAGGCAAAAATTATTATAATGATTTTATTAAAGATACAACTTTCCCCAATAATGTGGTGATAAAGCCTTATTTTGATAATTTGGCTGGACTTATGAAAGATGCTTATTTAGTTGTTTCCCGTGCTGGGGCAAGTACTATTAGTGAACTATTAGCTTTAAAAATACCTAGTATTTTGATACCTAGTCCTTATGTTGCCGGAAATCACCAATATTATAATGCTATTGATTTGGTAAATATGAATGTTGCCGAATTGTTGGAGGAAAAAAATATAAATGCTGATTTGATTTTGGTTACGATAAATGAATTAATTAATAATCAAAAAAAATATTTGGAGTTTAAACGTAATTTAGAAAATTTAAATTTAAAAGCGTCATCAACAATTATATATGATGAAATAAAGGATTTATTAAAATGAATAACTTTGGAATTGTATTAGAAAACGCAGATTTAAAAAAATATAATACATATGGAATTGGTGGTAAAGCCCGCTATCTAGTAATGCCTAAAAGTGTTGATAAGCTGAAAGAATTATTGCAATATTTAAAAGATATCAATATGCCTTGGTATGTTTTAGGCAGTGGATCTAATGTGATATTACCAGATGATGATTTTTCTGGAGTCATAATTAAATTGGATCAATTGAATAATTATAAGGCGAAAAACGATATAATTACAGTTGAATCTGGAATTTTACTAGGAAATTTAGTGACAAAAATGCTCGAAGATGGTTATATCAATTATAGTCCTTTATTGGGTATTCCAGGTACTTTGGGAGGGGCTATAATTGGAAATGCTGGAGCTTATGGTAAAACAATATTTGATGATTTAATAAGTGTAACAGTTATTGATGAATATGGAAATTGTAAGACTTTAAAAAAAGATAATATTAATTATCAATATCGTTATACAGAATTTAAAAATACTAAAAACATAATACTTAAAGCTGAAATTAAAGGTATAAAAGGAAACATAATTAAAGCTAAAGAACAAATCAAAGAAAATATGCAAAAAAGGCTAGCTACACAGCCTTTAGAATTTAAAAATGCTGGTTCAGTATTTCAAAATCCGATAAATCAATCAGCCGGACATATAATTGAAAACATAGGCTTAAAGGGTTTTACGATTGGAGGAGCAAAAGTATCCGAAAAACATGCTAATTTTATAATAAATTACAATAATGCAAAAAGTTGTGATATAATAAATTTGATTAAGTTGATAAAAGAAAAAGTAAAAGGAAAATATAATTTAGAATTAAAATTAGAACAAATTATAGTAAGTTGGGATAGTAATGGGATACAAAACAGTAAAACGTAAGTTAAATAAAAAAGCTTTATTGGTTATATTACTAACATTATATTTATTTATAATGTCTTTTTACTATGTTTTTACAATGCCTATTAAAAATATTGTTATTGAAGGTAATAGTTTAATTAGTGATTCAGATATAATTTCTGCTGCAAATATAGATAATTATCCTAGTATTTTTAAAATAAGTAGTAAAAAAATTATTAAAAATATAAAAAAAATAAATCTTATTGAAGAAGTAAATGTAAGTAAAAGTTTTACAGGAACAATAACTATTAATGTAAAAGAATCTAAAATTGTTTTTTTTAATAAATTAAATAATACTTATGTTTTATCTACAAAAAAAGAAATTAGTGATATAAATTCCAAAAACTTAATTTGTGTTCCAACTTTAATTAATTATGTTCCTAGTGATATTTATGAAAGTTTAATTCAGAAATTAAGTGTAATTGATCAAGATATAATTGCTGATATAAGTGAAATAGAATATAATCCTGATGTTAAAGATGATGTAACCATAAATGATAGTAGATTTATTTTAAGAATGAATGATGGAAATTATGTTTATATTGACATTGTGAATTTTGACAATTTAAATAAATATAAAGTAATATATTCTAGTTTAGAAGAAAAAGGTGTATTACATTTAGATGTAGTATATTCAGATAATAATACGATTACTTTTACATCTTTTGCAGCATTAGCTGCTCAACAAAAAGAAAAAGAAGGTGAAAATGATGAATTATCACAATAAATTATTAGATATAATTGAATCTTTAGAAAATCGGCCTAAATTACTTTTACATAGTTGCTGTGGTCCTTGTTCTACAACTGTTTTAACTTTTCTAGTTCCATACTTTGACATCGTAGTTTTTTATTATAATCCTAATATAGAACCGAAAGCTGAATATGAAAAAAGAAAACAAGAACAAATAAGATTTATTAAAGAATATAATAATTCCCACATACGTTTTATAGATTGTGATTATGATAATGAAACATTTAGAAATAAAACTGTTGGATTAGAAAAAGAAAAGGAAGGTGGGGCTAGATGTGCAGTTTGTTTTAAATTAAGATTAGAAAAAACTGCTCAATTAGCTAAAGAACAACATTTTGATTACTTTGGAACCACTCTTACTGTAAGTCCCCATAAAAATAGTCAAGTTATAAACTCAATTGGGTCTTTATTAGAAAATGTTTTTGGTGTAAAATATTTATATAGTGACTTTAAAAAAAAGGATGGATATAAAAAAAGTATATTACTAAGTAAGGAATATAATTTATATCGTCAAGACTATTGTGGATGTCTTTTTGGGAGGGATAGCAGTGATTAATTTTTTAGAATATGGAGGAATTATTTTATGGGTGTGTTATTTATTTCTTCTTATTAAGCGTGAAGTATGTCGTAAAAATAAATATATAAAGGAGTATAATAAAAATTTAATTTTTAAACATCCATTTCATATTATTAGAATTGATACTTTATTTTTTTTAGCAGTATTTTTGATGTATCAAAATTTCGCTGATAATAGAGTTTTGCCATACTTGTATTTAATTATTATTGTAACAAATATTGTTTATGTTATTTATGATTTATCAGATAATTATAATGATGTTAAAAAAAGTTTTAAGGATGAATGGTTAAATTATTTTTTGGGAGTTATTATAGTTTTGTTTATTTTAATTTATGGCTATATTTGTGAAAATTTATTGCAAACTTGTACTTTAACCTTAGCTTTAAATTTGATTGTACCTATATATGTTTGGTTAATACAAATATTATTAAAAAGATAATTACGTTATTGATTTTTAGATGGTTACATGATATCCTTAAATAGAAGAATAGTAAAGAGGAGAAGATATGAATAAAAAAATAAAAAAGTTTTTAGTAGTAGTATATATTATAACAATAATAGCTATTTTAACTGGAGCATCGTTTGCATATTTTACATCAGTAAATGTTTCTACAATTTCTCCAACAACTAATACAACAACTGCAACAACTGGTTGGTTATATTTTGATATAACTAAAGATATATTTATTAACGCAAACGAAAACAATTTTGGAATGGGTATGGATAATTTGTCTCAAGAAGTTTATACGTCTGCTCAGTTACGCACTGAAGGTGATACGAAAGAAACGTATTATTATAATATTTTTGTAGAAATAGATTATAATGATTTTGAATATACAACTATAGATCAAAGTCCAGAATTAGTATTACAAGTCTATAATCCTGAAGATAAATTAGTAACTAATATTGATGGATTAACTTATGATAATGAAAATCAAGGTTTTGATATAACAATTGCTAATGGAAAATATTATATTGCTTCAAATTATCCAATTTCAGCCAATGATGTTGGTAATGTGATTCATACTTGGAAAACAAAGATAACTCTTATTAATATGGATAGTAGTCAAGATTTAAATCGTGGAAAAACAATAAGTGGTAAAATAACAATAGAAAAAGCATCAGATGGTGATGAAGTGTGAAATATATAGAAAAAATAGAAAATTTTATTTTTGATACATTTAAAGCAAATTTAATTAAAAATATGGTGTTAGACTATAGAAAAAAATATTCAGAAGAAACCATGTTTTTAACTGATGAAGAAATATATATGATGAATCCTTTAACAGAAACAGATATAGATATTGCTGCTAATGTAATAGTTGAAGAATATCGTGATGAAATAAAACATTTACAAAATAAAATTAATGAAAGGCAAATTTTTTCTAATGACATACCGGATGCTCAACACGAAATTATAGAATATGAAATTATGATAATGTTTATTAATAATATTGCTAAGAAAATGAAGGATGAATTAAATGGAAAAAGATCTCGCTAATTATCTTATATATTTGGAGAAGGAACTAAATTTTTCTTTAAATACAATAAAAAGCTATCAAAAGGATATAGCTCTCTTTTTTTATTTTTTAAAAAAAGAACAAATTAATTATTTATATCTTAATCAAGGTGCTATTCGAAAATATTTGAAATATTTAGATGAACGAAATTTAAAAAATAGTACTATAGCAAGAAACATAAGTGCATTAAGAAGCTTTTATAATTATATTTTAGATTTAAAAAAAATAGATAAAAACTTATTTAAGGGCATTAAAAACCCGAAAATAGAAAAACATTTGCCTAATTATTTAAGCTATGAAGAATTAGCTAAGATTCTTGGTAATATTGATATAACAACTGATGCTGGTAAAAGAAATAGGCTAATTGTTGAACTTTTATACGCAACTGGTTGCCGTGTAGGGGAACTTGTGAAAATCAAAAAAAGCGATATTAACAAAATTAATAAAACGATAAGAATTATGGGAAAAGGGAGAAAAGAACGAATAGTTTATTATGGAGATTATGCCAAATATTATTTGGATTTATATTTAAATAGTAAGTTTAATACTGAAAATCCTTATTTATTGTTAAATGATCGTTTAGAACCAATGAGTGTCATTGAGGTGGAAATAATAATTAAAAATGTGATTAAAAATTTGGCTTTAAAAACTCATGTTACACCACATACACTAAGGCATACTTTTGCAACTCATTTACTAAATAATGGTGCTGATATAAAAACTGTTCAAGAATTATTAGGACACTCTAGTTTAAATACTACAGGAATATATACCCACGTATCAAATGAGCGTTTAAAAGATATTTATTTAAAAACTTTTGATAGATAAAAAAAGGAAATTAAATAAAATCATGAAAGAATAATATTATGAAAGGATTGCCCAGTAATTTTAAACTGTGATATAATTAAATTGTGATTGATATGGATAAATTATTAGAATGTCAAAATTTATGTAAAAAAATTGGAAAAAAAGAAGTATTAAAAAATGTATCTTTTAGTATAAAAAAAGGAGATATATTAGCTTTTATAGGGCCAAATGGTAGTGGTAAAACAACGACTATTAAATTGATTTTGGGATTACAAAAAATAACTTCAGGTAGCGTTATAATTAATGGATATAATGTAGAAAAAGATTATATTAATGCTATAAAAAAAGTAGGAAATATTGTTGAAAATCCTGATTCGTATATGTATCTTACTGGTTGGCAAAATCTACGACTTATAGCCAACTGTTATGCTAAAATATCAGATCAAGATATCTTAGAAATTGTAAAATATGTTGGACTGGAAAATAGAATTAATGATAAAGTTAGTAAGTATTCTTTGGGAATGAAGCAAAGATTAGGTATAGCTCGGGCTTTATTAAATAAACCTAATATTTTAATTTTAGATGAGCCTACAAATGGATTAGATCCTGAGGGTATTAAAGATTTGCGAGAATTATTACAAAAATTAGCTAAAGATGGTATGGGTATATTAATATCTAGCCATAATTTAGCAGAATTAGAGAGCTTTTGTAATAAAGTTTGTATTATAAATGGAGGTCAAATAATAGAATCTAGTGCTGTTAACGAATTTAAAAAAAATGAAAATAGAGTTATTTTTAAAGTAAGTACAACTCATAATTTAAATGTAAAGGGTGCTTATGAAATAACCGAAAACAGTTTTATTATTAATGCTAATAATAATGATGTAGCAAAAGTTATTAGAAAACTTGTTCGAGAAAATATAGATATTTATGAAGTAAAAGAAGATACATTAACATTAGAAGAAGCCTTCTTAAAAAAGACTGGAGGTCAAAAAAATGCTTAATTTGATAAAAAATGAATTGTTTAAGATTTTTCATAAAAAAAGCACATTAATATTTTTGATAATATCTTTATTATATATTATTTTGACTAATGTTATATATCGATATTATTATAATGATATATCTGTAAGTAGCTCTACTTATTTTGAGGATAAGGAATATGCATTAGATTATATTAATAATTATGATCCTAATACAGATAATTTATCTGACTATAGTTATTATTTAGCATTATTAGATTGCTATGGCTGGGTTGATGATTATGATGTTAATAGTTGGCAGTATAATGTTATTATGAATAATTACCTTACTTTAGCGCAAGAATATTATTATGAATCACATTTGGATACAATTGATGAAGCAAATATAACTAATTTAAAAGATGCGATGTTTAAAATGATGCAAGCTATAGAAAAAGATGATTGGCAATATTTTGCTAATTTAGAGCAAACACAATTAAAAGAAACAATATCAAATTATGAAACATTATTAGAAAGTGATAGTATATCTAAAAATGATAAAATCGAATATCAAAAACAATTGTATATTGCTAATGAACAACTAAATTTGATTAATATTAGATTAGATGAAAATATTTCTTATGGTAATGACTATTTAAATACCGCTATCGATAAAATTAATAATTCTCTATATATTATGGCTGAATATTTATATAGTCCAAATGCTGATAATAACTATGATGATGTTTTAAAGACTTATAATGAAAATCAGTATATATTACAAAATAAAGTAGATAATAATAATGAACAAAGTTTAAGAGGAATAATAGTCAATTTTTTTAGTGAATATTCTTTCTTAATTTTAATATTTGCAATAATGATTGCAGGAGGTATAGTGAGTGATGAATTTAGTAAAGGAACTATAAAATCTTTGCTAACTATACCATATAAAAGAACTGAAATATTATTGGCAAAATATATTTCAGTATTAATAATGGTAATATTTATAGTTTTTGCCATTTTAATAATGCAATTATTAATTGGCGGAATATTTTTTGGTTTTAGTTCTTTAAGTATTCCAGTTGCAACTTATAATTTAGCTACCAACAATATAGATGTATTAAATGTATTTAATTATTTTTTTGTTAATTTTGTTGCTTATGTACCACAATTAGTTTTGTTGACAACATTAGCGTTTTCTTGTTCCGCCATTATAAACAATACGGCATTTGCAATAGCTTTAACATTTTGTGGTATGATTGGAGCAGAAATTATAAATAGCTTAGCTTTAGTTTATAATATAAAATTTTTAGACTATTTTGTAACAACAAATTGGAATTTTCAAACATTTTTGTTTGGAGGTAGTTCACCATTTGAACTATCTTTATCTCATTCAATAATTGTTTGTTTAATTTACTTAGTAATTATGATAGCTGTATCATTTATTTGGTTTAATAAAAAAGATATTAAAAATGTTTAAGAGGTAGAAAAATGAGGAAATTTAAATTTAAAAGTAATAATATTTTAATAAATATGTTATTTAGCTTAATATTGATAGTAACATTGCTTTTAACTTTTACAACTTCTTTTTATATGAAAAAATTATCTAATGAAAAAATTAATTCTAGTACCGTTATTAAAACTAATAAAAATATAATTCGCAGTGAAAAAATAGATGAGTACATTAATAATATAGATGCAGACAAATATGTTGAAGATATAAACATAAAAAAAGAAATAACTTCGGTTTTAATGATTGAGGATAAT
>CALVVG010000018.1 GCA_944363795.1 uncultured Bacilli bacterium
AATTATTTATTTTTCAATTCAATTTGTGCCTTTCAGAGGACTGAAAGGACGAAAGAAAGGAATGTAAGTTATTTATGGAAATTAATATTTGCTTATTATTGTTTTGTGTAATATTTACGTTTTTTGTTGGTAGTTTTTTTTCGTTTTTTATTAATACTGAGGTTTATACAAATTTAAATGTCTTGGTACAAGTTCCATCACTTATATTTCCAATTGTATGGAGTATTTTATATTTATTACTTGGAATATCTGTTTATATTATTTTAATTAATAATTCAAAAATAAAAAAAACAGCAATAAAATATTATTTGTTGCAATTAATTATTAATTCTATATGGACATTAGTATTTTTTGGTTTTTCGTTATATATTTTAAGTTTTATTTTAATTATACTATTAATTATATTTGTTTTGTTAATGATAAAAGAATTTTATAAAATTAATAAGTTCGCTGGATTAATTAATATTTTTTATTTATTATGGATTATTTTTGCTGGTGTTTTAAATTTAAGCATTATTTTGTTAAATTAATAAGCAGTAATATTTTTATTTAATTAAAAAGGAAATAATTAATGAAATAGTAATAATAATATTGGGAGGAATAAATGAAAAGAATTTTATTATTACTATTTATTGTTTTTTTTAGTATAGAAAACGTATTTGCTAATGAATATCAAGATAAAATTTATAAGGATGAAAAAATACCGAATATGTATATTCGAAAAATAAACGCAGATGGGCAAGAATATACTAAACAAGGAACATTTATTAGAAGAGCAAGTGATAATCAATTTGTATATTGCTTAGAACCATTTGTCGATTTAGAAAATAATCACCTTTATAGCGGATATAAAGATAACTACGCTAATATTTTAAATATTAGCCAAGAAACATGGAATAAGATTCAATTGATTGCTTATTATGGTTATCAATATGGCAATCATATTGATGATTATTGGTATTATATTACCCAAGTAATGATTTGGCGAGAAATTGCAAGTGATGCTCAATTTTATTTTACTGATAAATTAAATGGTTCAAATAATCTAGAGTTATTTAAAAAAGAAATTGAGGAAATAGAAAATTTAATTAATGAACACAATATATTACCTAATATAAATGATGTTTATTTAAAAAAAGGAACAGATTTATTAATTGAAGATACTAATAAAATATTAAATAATTTTTCTGTAGTAAACAACAATAATGTGATTATTAATAATAATTACATACAACTAAATAATGTTTTAGAAAATCAAACTATTAAATTAATAAAAAAGTCTGATTTATATGTTGATAAACCTATTTTATATTTTGATTCCGTAAGTCAAAAAATATTGGCTCCTGGAAATTATGAACCAGTTAAATATGACTTTAATATATTTGTTAAAGGAAGTAATTTAAAAATAAATAAAGTAGATAATCATACTAAAAGTAATATAAAAAAAGCTGGCATAGAATTTTTATTGTATGATATAAATAATAATTTTATTGCTAGTGCTAAAACTGATGAAAATGGTATTGCTATATTTTCTGATTTAGCTATTGGTAAATATCAAATTAAAGAAAGTCCAAGACAAATTATCGATGGATATGAGATTAATACCGATGTTATGGTAGTAGAAATAAATGATCAAGATAATTTAGAAATTGATTTTGCTAATGAACCGGTTAAAGGTAAAATCATTATTAATAAATATGATGAAAATAATTTACCTTTAGGTAAGGTATGGTTTGGATTATATGATGAAAATCAAAAATTACTAGATATGAATGAAACAAATGAAAAAGGCGAGATTATTTTTGATCATTTAGTAGTAGGAAAATATTTTATAAAAGAATTAAGTCAATTTGAAGGTTTTATTCCTAATAAAGAAGAATATGAAATAGAATTGGTTTTAAATAAAGACACTAATAAAATAGAGGATAAACTTTTAAAAGTTATCAATTATTATGAAAAGGGAAAAGTAACCATAAATAAAACTAATAGTTCTAATGAATCATTAGCTGGGGTAGAATTTAATATTTTAAATGAAAATATGCAAATAATATATAATGGATTGACTAATAATTCCGGAAAATTAGTAATAAACGATTTGCCATTAGGAAATTATTTTTTAGAAGAAGTAAATACCATTAGGGGATATAAGCCATTATCAGAATTAATAGCATTTAAAATTGAAAAAAATGCAGAAATTGTTACAATAAATGTCATAAATGAAAAAACAAAAATTAAAATTCCAGATACTAATATTAATATAGTTAATTATTGTTTTGTTTTACCCAAAAATAAAAAAACAATCTGTAAATAATAAAAAAACCATGTTATAATACTTCATAGGAGTTTTTAAAAATGAAACGAAGTGAAGTAGATAGAAGTAAATTGAGTCCAATGATGCAACAATATATGGAAATAAAAGATAAGTATCCTGAAGAACTTATCTTTTATCGCTTGGGAGATTTTTATGAGATGTTTTTTGATGATGCTTTAATTGCATCTCGTGAATTAGAATTAACATTAACAGGTCGTGTTGCTGGATTATCAGAAAGAGTACCTATGTGTGGTGTTCCTCATAACAATGTTAAAACATATATTGAAAAATTAGTTAATAAAGGGTATCGAGTAGCAATTTGTGAACAGCTGGAAGATCCGAAATCAACTGGCAATAGAATGGTAAAAAGGGGTATAGTTGATGTTATAAGTAAAGGAACTATTGCTGATAATGATTTACTTAATGAAAGAGATGCATCATATATTGCTGGAATATTATTTTTTCAAGATGTTATAATTATTACTATTTTAGATATTTCCACTGGTTATTTAGCATCACTTTCCATTGAAAATAATATGGATTTATTAGTAAATGAAATATTGAATTATAATATTAAAGAGGTAGTGTTGTTAGATAATTTAAATACAGCTTTTATAGATTTACTTAAAAATACTTATAATATTGAAATAACTATTAATAAAGAGATGCTTTTAGATAAATATACTAATTTATTAGACACCATTAAAGATTATCGTGTTAAAAATGGTGTTGCGCATTTATTTTATTATTTAGATGTTCGTCAGTTAAAAGATTTAAGTTACATAGATCATATTGAATACATTCAAAAAAATGAATATATGGAGATGGATGTTCATACAGTTAGAAATTTGGAATTAATAGAAACCATAAGGTTAAAGGAAAGAACTTACTCTTTAGTGTGGTTATTAGATAAATGCAAAACTGCTATGGGAAGCCGAAAATTAAAAAGTTGGATATTAAATCCTCTAAAAAATAAGCAAACCATATTGTCTAGATATGAAAAAATCGAAAAACTAAATAATGAATTTATCTTAAAAGATGAATTAAGAGAATTGCTATATCAAGTTTATGATATTGAAAGACTAGCTGGTAAGGTTATTAATGGCAATTTAAATGCTCGAGATTTATTGCAATTAAAAAATAGTATTGCTGTACTACCGCAAATTAAAGAAATTATTGAAAAATTAGGCTTTAATTATGAAATAGAAACCCATACTGAATTATATAATTTGTTAGAAAAATCAATTGAAGAAGATCCTCCAATAAGCATAAAAGAAGGATATATAATAAAACAAGGATATAATAATGAATTAGATGAATTGCGCTTAATTAGAAGCGGTGGAAAAGATTTTGTAGCCAAATTTGAAGCTGAAATAAAAGAAGAAACAGGCATTAAAAATTTAAAAGTTGGATTTAATAAAGTTTTTGGCTATTATATCGAAATACCTAATGGTCAAAAAAGCCTTGTAAAAGATGAATTTAATTGGTATCGAAAACAAACATTAACAAATTGTGAAAGATATATATCTCCAGCATTAAAAGAAAAAGAATCAATGATTCTTAATGCTGAAGAAAATATTATAAATCTGGAATATGAATTGTTTTGTGAAATTCGTAATATTGTTAAAAAAGAAGTTCCTATGTTAAATAAAACAGCTGATTCTCTAAGTGAAATTGATTGTATTATTGCTTTAGCCGTTTGTAGCGATGAATATAATTTTGTTAAACCAGTATTAAATGAAAATGGTTCTATCAATATTATTGATGGTAGACATCCAGTAGTTGAAATAGTAAGTAAAGAAGAGTATGTTCCAAATGATTGTATTATGGAAAATGGAATTAATACTTTATTGATTACAGGCCCTAATATGAGTGGTAAATCCACTTATATGCGTCAATTAGCAATTATTGTAATTATGGCACAAATTGGATCTTTTGTTCCTGCTAAAAGTGCTAGTTTACCAATTATAGATAAAATATTTACTCGTATTGGGGCTAGTGATGATTTAGTAAGTGGTGAATCAACATTTATGGTTGAGATGAAAGAAGCATGTAATGCTATTTGTAAAGCAACTAAAAATAGTTTAATTTTGTTTGACGAATTAGGTCGTGGTACTGCTACATATGATGGTATGAGTTTAGCCCAAGCAATATTAGAATATATTAGTGAAAATATTAAAGCTTATACTTTATTTTCGACACATTATCATGAGTTAACCAAATTAGATCGTAAATATAAAAATATTAAAAATGTTCATGTTAGTGCTGTTGAAAATGGGGATACAATTACATTTTTACACAAAGTAAAAATTGGAGCTGTAGATAAAAGTTATGGTATACATGTTGCTAGACTTGCTAAAATGCCAGAAAAACTTTTAAATAGAGCTAGTGAAATATTAAATGATTATGAAACAAATGCTAAAAAGAAAAATAGTGAAGAAAAGGTTCAACTCAGTTTAGATTTCTTTCAACCAAAAGAAGATAATGATAAATTAAAGCAAGAAATAATGAATCTAGATTTAATGAATATGACTCCAATTTCAGCATTAAACTATTTGTTTGAACTAAAAGAAAAAATTAAAAAGTAAGCATTTAGCTTACCCTAAAGCAACATCAAATACCATCATTACTATAAAGCCAAAAATAGTAAATAGGGCCATTAGGTCCTTTTTTTCGTTAGCTTGACTTTCAGGTATTAATTCTTGAATTACAACATAAATCATTGCTCCGCCAGCAAATGAAAGTAATATTGGTAATAAAAACTGAACTTTTAATACTAAAATTGCTCCAATTACCGCTGAAATAGGTTCGACAATGCCACTTAAATTACCAAGAAAAAAGGCTTTAGTTCTACTCATTCCTTCACGATAAAGTGGTAATGATACTGCTGAACCTTCTGGAAAATTTTGAATACCAATACCCAAAGCTAACATTAAAGCAGCTGTTAATGTTGCACCCTCAATACCATAAGCAATAGATCCAAAGGCTACCCCAATTGCCATTCCTTCTGGTTTAAATAATTATGGTAAGGCATTTATTTAAAAAAAATAAAAACGTTTTTATTTTGAGATATTTCAATTTTAGTTATAATAGCATTTATAATTACGTTATCAATATTTTTTAAATTAAATTCTTGAGTTAAAATATGTAATAAATCATTTTCTAAAATATCATAACTAAAGCCATGAGCTGTACAATTACTTTTATTATAACGATAATTATTACAGCATAAATAGTATTTATTATATTTCTTTTGATATCGAATACTTAAATGATGTTTACATTCATAACAATATAATAGATTATCAAATATCTTTTTTTCTTTTTTATCAAATCTAGAAGAATATTGTATTTTAAATTGAATTGTATCAAATAATTTTTCATCAATAATTTTGGGAATAATATTTTTTTTAATAATCCATTCATGTGGATTGTTTTTAATAATTTTTCTATATTTATAATTTAATCTTTTGTATTTATTTTGGATTAAATCACCTTTATAAATTCGATTAGTTAAAATTTTTTTTATAGTACTATTTTGCCATAAACAATTTTTATTTTTTCTTAATCTACTAAATGTTGGAATTTTATTTTGATGTAAATAAGTTTTAATATCATTAATACTGTTTCCGTTATTAAATAATTCATATATTAATTTCACAATATTTGCCTCTTTATTATTAATAACCAATTTATTTTTATATTTAGCACTTTTTTTATACCCTAAAGGAATACAGCCTCCGGTCCATAAACCATTGAGTTGCATAGTTTTGATAGCAGTTTTAATTTTTTTTGATAAATCTTTAGCATATAAATCATTTAACACAGTTTTAAATGGCAAAAGATCCATATTAGTATTATCTAAAAAAGTATCTATGTTATCAGTTATAGCAATAAATCTAACATTATGAACGGGAAAGTAGTGTTCTAAATATTCACCTGTTTTAATATAATCGCGGCCTAAACGAGAAAGGTCTTTAACTATAACTATATTTATTAATTGGTCTTCTATATCTTTTAATAATCTTTGGAATTCTGGTCGATTAAAATTTGTTCCTGTAAAACCATCATCAATATATATGTCTTTTATATTAAAGTTATTGTTTTTAGCATAATAAATAAGTAATTCCTTTTGATTTTTTATACTTTCATTTTTATCTTCTTTAGAAAGACGAATATATAAGCCTGCATTAAAATTATTGTTCATATTTTTTCAGCCTTTTTTTTAATTCTTCTTTGGAAATGTTATAAATTAATTTATATTTAAATTTTTTCATATTTAATTTTATGTTTAAAAAAAAGATATATTTCTACATCTTTTGATATTTGTTAATAAAAGTATTAAGAAGTATCGGGTCATTAATTTCTTGAATAAAAGTATCATTATTTTCATTAATTTCTTTTAATAATTTATAATTCTTGGTTGGTTGTTCAGTTTTATCTAATAAAACAGCTAAAAAATAATAATTATTATTAAATTGATTTTTTAATAAAAGTAAATAATCATTATTATTTTCTAAAGTTATAATTTCTCCTTCTTGCATTATCTACCTCCTTTAATTTCAGATAAATCATTTTCAATACCTTCTTTTGTTAAATTATTTTTTAAGTTATTAAGTTTATTAGCAATTGTATTTTTTTCTTTTTCACTTAGTTGTTTGGAATTTTTAATATTATCTAATCGATTGATAAAATACAATAATTTTTCTGAAGATAATTGATTTTGATTTTTCTCTAACTTCGTTATAAGATTATTTAATTCATGATAATCTTTTGATTCTTTTTTTAACAATGCTCCTAAACCTGTTAAAGATAAGCCCCCAATGCCTAACCCAAGTACTGTTGATGAAAGTGCAGTTACTGTACTAGTAGCTACTTCAGCTTGGGCAAGGGCAGATGCTGCAAAACTAGTTAATTCTGTTCCTCCAATTGTCCAAATTCCACTAGCTGGAGTATAAATTGCTTGAGTACCAGATATAGTTTCGATAATTGAAGCTAATGCTGTATTAGCGCTATGTAATGCTATCTGTTCACTAGCTACAGCTTCTCCCCATAATGATGCATTATGAACCATTGCTGAACTTAATAAAGAAATTTTAGATGTTTCTAACATGGTGCCGATTGCTGGTATTAAAGCATTGAAAGCCATAATTGTTGCAACTATTAAAGCAGTTATCCCAATTGCAATTAATATTTCCTTTTTATGATTATTTAACCATTTACAAGTTCTTCTAGCAACTACTTTAATTTTAGGCCCCACGGGTTTAATTTTCTCAAAATTATTTTTCAATACTTCTTTATTATTAGATGAATCTAAAGTATACTGATTTTCCTCTTTGGGCAATTGTATTTTTAAATTTGAGTTTTCTTTTGCTTGTTTGGGTAAATTATCCTTTGTTGATAATGAGCAGTTGGCAGGTTCTAGTTTTTGGAAAATGTTTTTTTTATTAACTTTATCTTCATTTTTATTATAGCCAATACCGGATGCTGAACATAGCGCTTCAAAATTCATCTGTTTATCGCTTTTTACTCCATAAAATGCTATATCACTGGCTAAATCATTTATTTTATAATTTAAATTTTCTTTATTATTTGGTGTTAATGCTAAATTGTCTTTTAATTTATTTAGCTTATTTATAGTAGTTAAAATATCATTTTTCATATCATCTATTTTTAGATCATGTAAAACATGTAATTGCTTGTGATATAAATCATTTAATTGATTGTAATTTTTTTTTTCAAATACTAATTTTTCATTTAATTCTAGAACTTTTTTATTTTTTTGTTGGGGTGTTAATTTATTATCTGTATTTAAATCAACTAATGCTTTTTGAATTATTAATATATTTGTATGATGCAAGTTTTTAGATGATTCTATTTTTATAAACTCGGAAATTGCTGATATTTGTTGATAAAATAGATTTAGTGTATTATTAAAATCAGCTACTAATTTTTTATCGCTTAAATTAATATATTCATCGCCATCAACTAATTTTTTTATATCATCAATTTTACTAGTTAAAGTTGTGAAAAATTCTTTATTTGGTAACTCTTTGTTTATCTGATTTTTTAAATTAATGATTTTAGCCAAATCTTTTTCTGGTTTATCATTTATAAAAAAATTAAATTTATTTGGTTCTAAAATATAAAATCCATTTTCAATAAATTCTTTTTCAAGTTTAATATCCATAGTATCACATCCTACATATATTTATTTTATCATAATTATAAAATGTCGTCCATCCCATACCATAATTTTTAAACCATCTGGTATATTATGTAAAGTTATGGATGACACTAACATCACAATTCTTTTTAAACTGCTAGAATTTACTTTATCTTTAGCAAAATGATCAAAAATTTTATCCCCAATAAATAGGAGTAATCCTCCACATAAAAAACCAATTGATATAACTAGCCAAGCAATCATTTTTAAATTTATGGCCATTTCAATGGCTGGTGATAATAGTGACCAAAAGGTAGCAGCAATCATTACTCCAGCAGCAAAGCCTAACATAGCATCTAAAACATTTTTATTGACAGTTTTAAACAAAAAAACAATTGCAGCGCCACATGCTGTAATCGCCCAAGTAAATAAAGTAGCAATTAAAGCTTGAAGTGGATATGATAATTCTAAAAACCATGCAACCACGAAATCTCCTCCTTATTCATTTATAGTTTATGATATAGATAATTATTGGTGATTTAACTTTACAAAAGATAGCAAAACTATTATAATAACTTTTGAGTTGGGGAGGTTAGAACATGTTTAATGTACCAGTAATAATATTAAAAAAATTAGTTATCCTTCCTAATCAGGAAATTAGATTAGAATTAAATAACAAAATTAGTAATCAAACTATAAAAGAAGCAACTTTAAATTATAAGGGTGAATTACTAATAATTGCTCCCACAGATAGTAAAGAAGAAGATCCCGATGTTGATGATTTGCCAAAAGTTGGAGTAATTGCTAAAATTAAGAGTAAAATAGTTGTAGATGATGGAATACAAGTAAAATTGCGTGGATTAAAAAGAGTGGCAGTTAATAAATTTTATAATACTGATAATGATATTTTATATAGTGAAGTAATGTATATAGATTTACCTTCTTTAACTGAAGAAGAAGAAAATGCTATTTTACGAAAATTAATAGATGTCTTAAAAAAATATATTAATACAGCAAATAGTGCTTCAAATGATATATTAGCATATGTTACAAAAACAACTGATTTAAATAAAGTTACAGATGCTATTGCTTCTTATCTTCCATTTGATGTAAGTAAAAAGCTTGAATATATGCAAAATATAAATCCAATTAAAAGAGCAAAATCTTTGATTAAGGATATGAATGAAGAAATTAAAGTACTAAAATTAGACGAAGAATTAGATGATGCTTTAAATGATAATTTAGTTCAAGATCAAAGAAAATTTGTCTTAAAAGAAAAATTGAAAATAATTAAACAGGAATTGGGAGAAGCGACTTTACAAGAAGAGGAAACTAAAAAATTTAGAGAAACTTTAAATAAATTAAAGCTTGATAAAAATATTAAAGATAAAATAGCTCATGAAATAAGTAAATATGAGGTAATGAATGAAGCCAGTCCAGAAATTAGTATTTTGCATAATTATATTGATTGTATTTTAAATTTGCCTTGGAATAAAAGCACTAAAGAAAATGCTAATTTTAATACTGTTTTAAAATATTTAGATGAAACACACTATGGTTTAGAAAAAATAAAGGAAAGAATAAGTGAATATGTAGCTGTCAAAAATATAAATAAAAATATTAAAAGTCCAATAATTTGTTTAATAGGTCCACCAGGAGTTGGAAAAACTAGTATTGCCATGTCAATTGCTCAAAGTTTAAATCGCAAATTTTATAAAATAAGTGTTGGTGGATTGAATGATTCAACAGAGCTAATTGGCTCTAGAAGAACTTATTTGGCAGCATCACCGGGAAAGATTATTCAAGGAATAGCTAAGTGTGGCACAAATAATCCAATTTTTTTAATAGATGAAGTCGATAAGATGGTTAAAGATTATAAAGGAGATCCGGCTAGTACATTATTAGAAATTTTAGATCCTGTACAAAATAAATACTTTACTGATAATTATATAGAAGAGCCATTTGATTTAAGTAATGTCTTGTTTATTTTGACTGCTAATTATATTGGAGATATACCATCAACTTTAATAGATCGTGTTGAAGTAATTGAATTAAATAGTTATACTTTATTTGAAAAAAAAGACATAGCAAAAAAATATTTGTTACCTAAAATTTTTAAAGAACATGTTATTATTGATGATAAAATAAAATTTAGTGAAGAATTATTATATTTTATAATTAATAATTATACTAAAGAATCTGGAGTAAGAGACCTTGAAAGAGTATTAACAACTTTAGTAAGAAAAATAGCCATCAATAATATCAAAAATATTAACAAAGAAAAAGTGATAAAATTATTGGGAAACCCTAAATATAATGATGATTTAGTAAATGAAAATTTAATTGGAGTAGTTAATTCTTTAGCTTATACAAATATTGGTGGATTAGTTACTAAAACGGAAGTAGTAGAATATAAAGGTAGTGGTAAGATTAAAATTACTGGTAGTGTTGGTAAAATAATGGAAGAAAGTATAGATGTTATAATTTCATTTATTAAACACACTTATAAATATAATTTAAATAATATCGATTTACATTTTCATTTTTTAGATGCTTCTACTAAAAAAGATGGACCTTCAGCTGGTTTAAGTATAGCGGTTGCTTTATTATCGTTATTAGAAAAAAAAGTAATTGCAGATGATATAGCATTTACTGGAGAACTTTCTTTAAATGGAAGTGTATTAAAAATTGGAGGATTAAAGGAAAAATTAATTGGTGCATATAATAAAAATATCAAAGTAGTATATATACCTAAAAGTAATATTGAAGATTTAAATGAAATTCCTAAAATAATATTGGATAATATTGAAATTAAAGCTATTGAAAATTTTAATGAAATATATACAGAATTTTTTAAATAGGGTATAATACTATAAAAATAAAGGAAGTGAGTTTATGAGTACTAAAGATATTTATGAGAATATCGAGTATCTTGCTCTTTATAATGCTTTAGATACTAACATTAATAATGTAACAATTGATACTAGAAAAATAAAATTAAATGATTGCTATATAGGAATAAAAGGAGAAAAAAACGACGGTAATAAGTTTTATATGGATGCATTTAATAAGGGAGCAACAATTGTAATATTAGATAATTATGAATATAATGAAAATGATATCAAATATTTACAAAAAAATAATAAAATGCTTATTGTAGTTCCAGACAGTATTAAAGCTTTAGGAAGTTTAGCTAAGTTTAAAAGAAGTAAATTTAAAAATCCTGTTATAGCTATAACAGGGAGTGCTGGCAAGACTAGTACTAAAGATATGGTTTATAGTGTTTTAAATAAAAAATATAAGGCTCATAAAACCATTGGCAATCAAAATAATCATATAGGTTTACCCTTAAGTATTTTATCTTTAGATGAAACTAATGAAATATTAGTTTTAGAAATGGGAATGAATCATTTAAAAGAAATTTCATATTTAACGGATATAGCAAGACCGGATGTAGCAATTATTACTAATGTTGGGACTGCCCATATTGGCAATTTAGGTAATAGAAGTAATATTTTAAAAGCAAAGCTAGAAATATTAGAAGGATTAAATGATTCTGGTACTTTAATAATAAATAATGATAATGATTTATTACATAGATGGTATTTGAAATATAAAGATAAATATAACTATAATATAATAACAATAGGTATAAATAATAATAGTGATTTTATAGCAACAGACATTAAAATGAAAGATAATTCTAGCATTTTTTATTGTAAAGGTGAAAAGTATATAGTTCCAATTGGAGGAGAACATTTTATTTATAATGCTTTAGTGGCGATAGCTACATCAAGTATATTTAATGTTCCTATCAATTTAATTCGTGAAGGTATTAAAGATTTTGAACTTAGTGCTAATCGTATGAGTATTACAAATAAAGATGATATATTAATAATTGATGATTCATACAATGCTAATTATGATTCAATGAGTTATGCGATAAAATATTTAGGAAATTTAGATGGACGATTAATTGCAGTATTAGGAACCATGAAAGAACTAGGTGATTTTTCCGAAGAATTACATCGTAATTTAGGCAAATTAATTGTTAATGAAGAAATAAATATTTTGATAACGGTTGGAGATTATGCTAAATATATTAATGAAGAAGCTATTAATCAAGGTTTTAATGTTAATAATAGTTATCATTTTAACAATAACAAGGATGCAATAAATCTATTAAAAAAAATAATAACTGCTAATGATAAAGTTTTAATTAAGGCAAGTAATTCCCTTAATTTTAAGGAAATAGTTGATGCTATTAAAGGAGAAATATGAAAGTTGGAATAATATTTGGAAGTGCTTCAAGTGAGCATGAGGTTTCTGTAGTTAGTGCCTCCAATATAATAAAACACTTAAATAAGAAAAAATATGATATTTATCCAATATATATTGATAAATTTAATGAATGGTTTGAAGTATTAGATGCTAATAAAAAAATAGAAAATTATAAATTTGGTGAATTGCCTAATGAAATAAAAATGATTAATAATGTTTTTAAATATTTAAAAAATATGGATGTTATTATACCCATTATACATGGCAAATATGGTGAAGATGGTAGTGTTATAGGTTTATTAAAAATGCTTGATATTCCCTTTATAGGTTGTGATATTTTAGCTAGTAGTATATGCATGGATAAAGTGTATACTAAAATTTTGCTTCAAAATACCGATATACTAGTTACGCCAAGTATTTATATTCGCCATGAAGGAAATGATTTTTGGCATATTGATGAAAAATTTAATGAAGAAATTGTAACAGTTGGACAAATTGATAAATTAATTAAAGAGGAATTTAATTATCCAGTGTTTGTCAAACCTGCAAATTCCGGTTCGTCAATTGGAATAAATAAAGCTAAAAATATCGATGAACTAAATGTTGCTTTATATGAAGCTAAAGCAATTAATAAAAAAATATTAATAGAAAAAGAAATAAAAGGTCAAGAATTAGAATGTGCTATATATGATAATAATGCTAGTGTTGTCGGAGAAATAAAATTTAATGGAAATTTTTATAGTTATGATTCAAAATATAAAGACGGTAAATCAATAACCTTAATTAATGCTAATATTTCGAAAGAAGAACAAGAATTAATTAAAAATATTGCTTTAAAAGCTTTTAAGGTAGTAGATTGTAAAGGGTTAGCAAGAGTAGATTTTTTCAAAGAACAAACAACAAGTAAAATATATTTAAATGAAATAAATACAATGCCTGGTTTTACAGATATTAGTATGTATCCTAAATTAGTGGAAGCATCAGGAATGGATTTTTCTGGATTATTAGATAATTTAATAGAAAAAGTAAAAATAACTAACGATTAAATAGTTAGTTTTTTTTGTAAACATTTAAATAACTACTAGCTTTTATGTATATCAATATATTATAATTACGTTATACACTATAAAAGGAGATATTAAATGGAAGAATGGAAAAACTTTAAACAAGGAAAATGGAATCAAGAAATAAATGTCGAAGATTTTATTAGGCAAAATTATGAAGAATATTCAATGGATGAATCTTTTTTGGTTGGGCCAACTAAAAAAACACAAAAAGTTTGGTCTAAATGTGAAGAATTATTAAAAGAAGAATTAAAAAAGCATGTTTTAGATATTGACGTTGATCATGTATCTGGAATTAATAATTATGAAGCTGGCTATATAGATAAAGCTAATGAAGTAATTGTTGGTTTGCAAACTGATGCTCCTCTTAAAAGAATTGTTAATCCTTTTGGAGGAATTCGAATGGTTTATCAAGAATTAGAAGCATATGGATATAAGTTAAATCCTGAAATTGATAAATATTTTAATGCTTTTAGAAAAACTCATAATGAAGGTGTCTTTGATGCTTATACTGATGAAATAAAAAAAGCTCGCCATGTTGGTTTGCTAACAGGTTTGCCTGATGCTTATGGTCGAGGAAGAATTATCGGCGATTATCGTCGCGTTGCTTTATATGGTATAGATTATTTATTAGCTAAAAAGCAAGAAGATTTAACTATGTTAACAGGAGAAATGACTGATAAGTTAATACAGTTAAGAGAAGATGTTTCAATGCAATGTAAAGCTTTAAAAGAAATGCAAGCAATGGCTTTAAAGTATGGCTTTGATATAAGTAAACCAGCAGCAAATGCATTTGAAGCTATAGAATGGACTTATTTAGCATATCTTGCAGCAGTTAAAGAAAACAATGGGGCAGCTATGAGTTTAGGTCGTGTTGATGCTTTTTTTGATATTTATATAAATAGAGACATGGAAGCAGGAATTTTAACGGAACAAGAAGCTCAAGAATTAATTGACCAATTTGTAATCAAACTTCGTTTAGTAAGGCATCTTAGAACTCCCGATTATGATGAATTATTTTCTGGAGATCCTACTTGGGTAACTTGTTCTATTGGAGGACTAAGTGAAAGTGGTAAATCTTTAGTAACTAAAACTAGCTATAGAATTATTCATACTCTTAGCAATCTAAATCCTGCACCAGAACCTAATTTGACAATTTTATGGAGTGAAAAATTACCAAATGCTTTTAAAAAGTATTGTGCTAATATGAGTATTAAAACGGATGCTATTCAATATGAAAATGATGATATAATGCGCCCAATTTATGGTGATGATTATGCTATTGCGTGTTGTGTATCAGCGATGCGAGTAGGCAAAGATATGCAATTTTTTGGGGCGCGCTGTAATTTAGCCAAAGCTCTTTTATATGCTATTAATGGTGGGATGGATGAAATAAAAGAAGAAAAAATTTTAGATGTTGCCAAAATGAATGATTCTATTTTAGATTATGAAAAAGCTAAAAAAACATATTTTGAGGTTTTAACAGAAGTAGCAAGAATTTATGCTGGAGCTATGAACATAATACATTATATGCATGATAAATATGCTTACGAAGCAGGACAAATGGCTCTTCATGATACGCAAGTGCGTAGACTTATGGCTTATGGGGTAGCTGGTTTATCTGTAGTAGCTGATTCTTTGTCGGCGATTAAATATGCTAAGGTAAAACCGATTCGAAACGAAAAAGGCATTGCAATAGATTTTGTAATAGATGGTGATTTCCCTAAATTTGGCAATGATGATGATCGCGTAGATACAATTGCTGAGGAAGTGGTTCAATACTTTTATAATGAATTATGTAAGCATAAACCATATCGTGATGCTATAGTAACTTTATCAGTTTTAACAATCACTTCAAATGTTGTTTATGGATCTAAAACAGGAGCTACACCAGATGGCAGAGCTGCAGGAGTAGCTTTTGCCCCCGGAGCTAATCCAATGCATGGAAGAGATACTAGTGGAGCTCTAGCATCATTAAATTCAGTTGCAAAAATAAAATATAAAGATTGCTGTCAAGATGGAATATCTAATACTTTTTCTATTGTTCCAAGTACTTTAGGAAAAACAGATGAAGAAAGAATAGATAATTTAGTGAATATTTTAGATGGTTACTTTGCTCAAGGTGCACATCACCTAAATGTTAATGTTTTAAATCGAGAAACATTAATAGATGCCATGAATAATCCAGAAAAATATCCTTTACTAACTATAAGAGTTTCCGGTTATGCTGTTAGATTTAACCGTTTAACTAAGAAACAACAACAGGAAGTAATAGAAAGAACATTTCATGAAAAATTATAAAGATTTGACTGCAAGCGTTAATTCTTTTGAATCTTTTGGACTTGTCGATGGCCCAGGTATAAGAACAGTAATATTTTTTAATGGATGCCTTTTAAGGTGTAAATTTTGTCATAATCCAGAGATGTTTAAAAAGCAACTAAATAATACAAATGTATCTGAATTAGTAGCTAAAATTAAAAGATATAAACCATATTATAAAGATGTTGGAGGAGTTACTTACTCTGGCGGTGAGCCACTTTTACAAGTTGATTTTTTAATTGAGTTATCTAAAGCATTAAAAGCTGAGGGAATAAACATTGCTTTAGATACTGCAGGTGTTGGTATCGGAAAATATGAAGAAATACTTGATTTAGTAGATTTAGTTATTTTAGATATCAAACATTTAATTAAGGAAGAATACAAAGATTTAGTTAATTATGACATGACAGAATTTTTAAAATTTGTTGGCGTTTTGAAAAAGAAAAATAAAAATCTATGGATTCGCCAAGTCGTTGTTCCAGGTATCCATGATAATGCAGAATATATGAAAAATTTAGTTTCTTATTTAAAAACATTTAATAATATTAAAAGAATTGAATTTTTGCCATTTCATAAAATGGGCGATGAAAAATATAATCAGTTAGGAATAAATAATTGTTTTAAAAATAAATCAGCAATGGATCCAATAAAATGTCAAGAATTATTTGATAAATATATAAAACCAAACTTTGAGTTTTAAAGCTTGGTTTTTATTTTATAACAAAAATGGTAGAATTAATAATAGGAATGCACCTATTAAAGTGATTTTAAAATAATATATCTCTAAAGGAGTTATACAATTTTGGGGATTTTTAGGATCAACATAAATTTTAAAATTTTTATTTATTGAAGGCTTAAATCCCGGAATCATAAATTTTGTTTGGTCAGATGTTTGGTATTCTTCATCATTATAGAAATATCTGTAATAATAAATTCGAATGTTTTTTTGGTATGTAGTTCTTAATGTAGTGTCTGTACATTTAGCATCAATCACTGCCATATTTCTAGTTCTTTTTTTAAACTGTATAAATTTTAAAATTAAAATTATTGCTAATGAAAAGCAAATAGCAAATATCATCGTATATTCTGGTTGCATAATATATCACCTATATTAAAATTATCATAAAATTCAAACAAATACAAAGTAAAAAAATAAAATTACAAATATCGACAAATAAAAGAAAATAATATATAATGATTAAGTGATTGATATGAAATTAAAATTTGAATTAAAATATACTGATAAAAATACCATGGCTAGATTAGGGGAAATTTCTTATAATGGCAAAATTTATCCAACTCCTATGTTTATGCCGGTGGGAACGAATGCTACAGTTAAAACATTGTCAGTTGAAGAAATTGAAGCTGTTGGTTCTGGAATCATTCTTTCTAATACTTATCATTTATGGTTAAGACCAGGTGAAGATATAATAGCAGAGGCTGGCGGTTTACATAAATTTATGAATTATAAAGGCCCTATTTTAACAGATTCAGGAGGATTTCAAGTATTTTCTTTAGCAAAGCCAAAGGATATTACTGAAGAAGGGGTTAAGTTTAAGAATCATTTAAATGGTGATGCTTTATTACTGACACCAGAAAAATCTATTGAAATTCAGCAAAAACTAGGTAGTGATATTATGATGAGCTTTGATGAATGTGTTAAATGGCCAAGTACTCATGAATACATGGAACAAAGTGTTGAAAGAACTTTAAGATGGGCTAAAAGAGGAAAATTTGTCAAAAAAGATAATGATCAATTATTATTTGGAATAGTTCAAGGTGGAGAATATGCTGATATCCGAAAACATTGTGCTGAAGAATTAGTTAAAATGAATTTTGATGGATATTCTATTGGTGGCACTTCAGTTGGTGAAACTAAACCAACTATGTATAAAATGGTTGAGTATTCAACTAAATATTTGCCAGAAGATAAATTAAGATATTTAATGGGGGTAGGAGATCCTATTGATTTAATTGAAAATGTTATGCGTGGTGTTGATTTATTTGATTGTGTATCCCCAACAAGACTGGCTAGACATGGTCATGCATATACTAAATATGGTAAAATAAATATAAAAAATAATAAATATAAAACTGATTTTACAAAATTAGACGAATGTGATTGTTATACTTGTAAAAATTATACTAAAGCATATATTCGCCACTTAATTGTGGCTAATGAAACACTAGGAGCGCGACTTTTATCAATTCATAACATTTATTATTTACATCATTTAATGGCTCAAATCAGAGAAAATATTAAAAATGGCACGATGGAAGAATTTAAAAAGCAATTTATAGAGGATTATTATGGTAAAGATATTAAATAGATTGAGTATCATATTACTTGCATTAATTTTGCTTTTAATTATTGTAATCACTATAATAAAAGTAGTTAAAAATCATAACACAAAATTATTAGAGGTAACTGATAAATATATTGTAGAGCAAGCAAAAAATTGTGTTAATGAAAAAAAGTGTTTAGAAGATAAAATAACTTTACAAACACTTTATGATTTAGGGTATTTAGAAAAAATGGCTAATCCTGTTACTAAAAAATACTATAGTAATGAATCTTACGTGTTAAGGGAAGAAAATAATTATACCTTTGTAGATATTAATTAGCTTCTTCTTTTTTGTTTATACCCATCATACTGCCGAAAGTCCCAGCTAGTATTAAAACAAGATAATATATAAATGTTGCAATGTTAAAAAAATTTTTAGCAGTAAATAAATTAATAATAATTAAAACCAAAATGAATAAGCCACTCATTTTAAGTCCTGCAATATATCCTTTACTATTAACTTTCTTGCCATTCTTAAATCCTAGAATAAAAAAAGCTAATAAATTAAATATAAATAATATTAAATTAGTAATAGTAGAATTAACTCCAATTAAGTTAAATAAACTACAAATAAAAATCAATAATATCAAAAATATTACATAATAACCCAATGTTTTAAATAAATATTTCAAATAAATCACCTAATTAATAGTATGTTGCGTTTAAAATTTTATGTATAACCCCATAATATAAATGGTGATATTATGGAATTATTTACCGTATTATTTAGAACTATTTTCTTTTATTTTTTTGTGTTACTAGCTTATCGTATAATGGGTAAAAGAGAAATAGGTCAATTAGGAGTTATTGATTTAATTGTTTCTATTTTGATTGCTGAATTAGTGGCTATATCTATTGAAGAAACTGAAAGTTCAATATATTTAACAATTATTCCAATTGGAATGCTTGTAGTATTAGAAGTTCTTTTTGCTTTTATTTCCATTAAATCTAAAAGATTTAGAACAATATTTGATGGAAAACCTTCTTTAATTATTTGCAATGGTAAAATAAATTATAAGGAAATGATTAAACAAAGATACTCTTTAGATGATCTATTAGTTAGTTTAAGACAAAAAGGCATAAAAGATATTGAAACCGTTGAATATGCTTTTTTAGAACCAAATGGGAAATTATCAATATTTAAATATAATTTATTTAAAATAAAAAGTAGTTATCCCATGGCTTTAATATTAGATGGATTTGTTCAAAAAAGTGCATTAAAGCATATTAAAAAAACTGAAAGTTGGTTAAAAGCAGAATTAGCTAATAAAAATCTCACATATAACGATATATTTTATGCGTTTTATAAAAATAAAAAGGTATACATAATAAAAAAAACTGAAGTAAAGTAAAAAAAGACTAGGTCTTTTTTTTATTTTATGATATACTCCCGACTTTGACAGTTTTATAAAGACAAAATCTCTCAACCCCTTTGTTTATAAGGGTTTAAAGAGATTTTTTTGTT
>CALVVG010000019.1 GCA_944363795.1 uncultured Bacilli bacterium
TATTATAAAATACGGCATTTAAACTGCAAAATAAAAAATCCGTTCAAAAAACGGACTTTAGTCTAAAAATTTACGAAAAACTGGATAGAGCAAGTAGCACAATGATAGTGTACTAAAACTAATTTATAACCCTATTTTTTAAAAACAGGTTCATATATTTCTTTTAAATCATTTTCTAAAATGGCAAAATCTATACCATGGTTATGAATTTCTCCCTTTCTAGAGCCACTTAAAAATGTTCCTATTTTAAAACATATAGTAATTATTCCTTTTTCAATTGCCCGTAAAGTTTTAGAAAGGCTTTACTTCTTTTATGAAAAAGAAGTAAAAAAGTTGACATATCCTATATTGTTCACATTGAAGGCATTATTCGTATTGTCTGTTCTGCGGGAATTATTATAAAAAAAGATAAAAGAGACTGTCAAGAAACTAATTAATTCGTTTCACGACAGCCCCTTATTTTATATTTAAATCATAATCAAACAAATCAACTAAAAATGGAGATATTTTTTCATTTTTTAAATCATCTAGACTATTAATTAATTTATATTCTGAATGTTCATCTAATTGTAATTTGATATTTTTCAAATCATCTTCTAATTCACACAAATAAACGAGTCTAATAAATATTAAATTTTTTTCTTCATCTAAATTACTATCTTCGTGAATTATTCTAGTTGGTTTAATATGTAATCCAACCTCTTCAAAGGTTTCTCTAATTACTGCTTCTTTGGGTAGTTCTCCATAATCTGCCAAGCCACCTGGGATATCCCAATATTCAGGAAATGTTGTTTCTAATTTTGATCTTTTTGTAACTAAATACTTATCATTAACACTTATTAGTGTATGAACGATTATTTTATTTCCATTCATTTTAAACCTCCAGTATAATTTTAACATAAAATGTGCAGTTATAATAGATGTGTAACATTTATTATAACTGCACAAAAATAGCAACAAAAAAAGTACAAAATCTATTGAGTTTGTACTTCAAAAATGTTATACTTTTAATGTAGTATAGATGATATTTGTCTATCTATGTATTAAATATTTAATACAAATTGTCCAATAATTATATTTGTCCGATAACTTGAATTATCGGACTTTTCTTATAATTGACATACCCTGTGTTGTTCACATTGAAGGCATTATTCGTATTGTCTGTTCTGCGGGAATTATTACAAGATTACCCTTATTATATGCCAATAATGGGCCACTGCCACTCCTGCACTTTCGCGCAGCCGTGGCAGAATTATTGCATCAATTTTATCGTTCAACCTTACTAATCAATAGCTAAATTACATCCCCGCTCGCCTCGCACCGTAAAGGCGCGAAGACGAGCATTTGTACCGCCCTAAGCTATTTTGTAAGGATCACTCGAATTTCCTGTTCCTCCAGTTAGTACTACACTAGACTCTAGATAAAAGGACGGACACACCGCATACGCAGAAGCCACAAGGTAGTCGTAGACATAACCTGTGCTGTACACATGGAAGGCAGTAATCCTATTGCCTGTACTGCGGGAAATTGTCCATTCAATAGAACCTAAATATAGCCAGTTTGTACTTGTGGAACTTTCATAATTGCGTAATGCCGTTGTCCAATTACTTGGGGCTGCTGCATATCCATAATCACTTACATACATTAAGCCTATTTTCATACTATCTGTTGTACTACCTGAGCTACTTCCTATTTCTGTATTGTAATATTCTTTTGCCGTTGCTGCTTCATCTAGAGCCATTCCACCAATTTTCCAATTTTGTGTTGCAATCTTTTCCTGCCATGTTGAATTTATTGTTCCTAAAAATGTATTATTTAATGTTGTTCTTATATCTGGTTTTGTGCTTGAATCCCATGTATTACTATTTCCACTATCCCAAGCATAATCTCCAATGCTTGTATTTTTTATTAATTTAATATTGTATATCCCATCTTTATCATCATCAAATAATCCTATAATTCGATATAAGTTATCATTTGGACATGTTGTAGCATCCGATCCAAAACACACATAGTTATTCGGATTTGCTCCACTATATCTATATGAGTTATCTCCAGCTTCTTCGGATGCATTTGTATATGTTCCTACTCCATCATGATAATATAAACCATTTGCTCCATCTTCTGTATAAACATTATTAGCTAAATAACAAGCTAGAGAATTAGCCCCGTTATTATTACATATTTTTTGGCCTATTGTTGGTTCCACATATATATCAAAATACACATAGCACTTATCAGAAATATTAGACTTCATTATAACTTTTTTAGCTTCTTCATCCCAGGAAAGTGTGCCACCATTTTCACACCTACTTAAAGATGCATTAAAAACATAACCATCCTGTGGCCACTCACTTTGTTTTACTTCTTCATAGTTACCAGTTTCGGCTTCTGTTTCAAGCATCATTGTTAACATATTGGTATTATTTACTTGTTTTTGTGTTTTCTCTATTTCGATATCTTTTGTTTTTACTAAGTTTAATAATACTAATCCAGTTATTATTGATAATATGGTTATGACTATTATTTTTTTGTTCATCTTTACACTCTCCTTCTATAATATAACAAATGACTTTTAAATATCTTGTCGTATTTTATTATTTATCTATAATAAAATTATATCTAAAATATATAGGTAATGCAAGTATCTTATTGCATTTATTTTATCTACCCTTATTTTTCCTTATTATACAAAAAAAAAAAAAAAAAAAAAATAAAGAATTTTTTAAAATTTTTTTAAAATTTAAAAATAAAAAAAAAAAAAAAAGAGAAATGAAAGTATTTTATTAAATTTATTTTATCTACCCTTATTTTTCATAAAAAAAAAAAAAAAAAAAAAAAAAAAGTCAAGCATTTTTTAGGTTCTTTCGAAGATTTAAGTATAATGAATGTAAAGCAGGATTATTTGAATTCTACATTTATATTAAATTAAAAAGCACAAAAATCATCTTTGGCCACGGAAAAAGCCAAGTTTAAATTTATTGTTGTTTCCTTCAACAAATCATGAACTTATTAGCGAAGATATTGCTTTTTTGACTGTGAGCTGCATAATGGATTTATAAATTACTAATTTACTATTTTAATTTAGAAAAAACATATTGCTTAAATTTTATACTCCAATAGCAATATGTTTTTTCTTTAAAATATATTTTCTTAACCAATCAATTGGAAACACAGTTAAAGCTAATAATATAGCTAATAAAAATTCATTTAATTCTAAGCCATAAGTTCTAAATATTTCTCCACCATTATAAATTATATAAAGTTGAGCAAGAAAAATAAATGTGAATATTCCTACAAAAACTTTATTTTTAGATAAATTGGCAAAGACATTAATTCTAGAAGTTCTAGCATTAAATGCATTAAATATTCCCATAAATATGAACATAGCAAAGTAAGCAGTCATCAAATATTTATTATTTTCTCCAACTCTTATAAATGATTTTACTATAGGCAGCTTTAAAAACAAAATACATATAAAAGCACAATAAAGTCCAGTCCAAATAATTTGGCTATACATATATTTATTCATAATTGGAGTGTTCTTACTTTTAGGTGGCTCTTTCATATATTCAGCTAGTGGTGGTTCAAAAGAAAATGCAATTCCAGAAAATGTATCCATAATCATATTAAGCCAAAGCATCTGAACTATTGTAATTGGAGTTGATATACCAATAAGTGATCCTACAATAGACAAAATAAGAGCACAGGTATTAACTGTTAATTGATAAATTATAAATTTACGAATACTTTTAAATATTGTTCGACCATATAAAATAGCTTTACTAATCGATAATATGTTATTATCCAAAATTACTATATCAGCAGCTTCTTTAGCTACTTCAGTTCCACTTCCCATTGCAAATCCAACATTTGCTTTTTTTAAAGCTGGAGCATCATTTACTCCATCACCAGTCATTCCTACAACTAAACCCATATTTTCAATTATATTTACAAGTCTACTTTTATCTTGTGGTAATGCTCTAGCTATAACAGCAATATTAAAAATTTTTTTTGTAATTTCTTCATCAGACATTTTAGCAAGTTCATTACTACTAATTACTAATGATTTATTATCAGTGATAAGACCAACCTCTTTAGCAATAGCTGTAGCAGTATCTATTGCATCCCCCGTTATCATGATTGTCTTTATACCAGCTTCTTTAATAATACTAATACCTTCTTTAGCTTCTTGCCTAAGTTCATCTTTTATATTTACAAAACCAATATAAGTTAAATTATTTGAGTCTTTACCATAAGCAAAAGTTAATACTCGACCAGCTTTTTTAGTAAAAATATTAATTTTGTTATTTATTAAATTTTTACTTAACAATTTATTAACTTTACCATTACTATACAATATATTTGTACATTTTGGTAATATTACCTCTGCAGCTCCTTTGAATAAAATAGTACCATCTGTAAGTGTTACACTACTATATTTCTTGGCACTATCAAATGGTTCTTTTTTTATTGCTTTTAATCCATTTTCATTTATAATACTTACATAATCTAATAATGCTCTATCCGTTGAATTACCTCCAATTATGGAATTATTACTTTTTATACTAGCATTATTTAAAACTAAAGAATTATATACTATATCATAAATTGGATATTTTTTTAATTCTGAAAAATTTTTAAATTCTTTTCCATCACCACTAATAAATTCTGTAACTTTTAAAACTCCTTTAGTAAGGGTACCAGTTTTATCAGTAAGTAATACGTTTAAACTACCAGCTGTTTCAATACCCACTAATTTTCTTACCAAAACATTATCTTTAAGCATTTTTTTCATGTTACTTGATAATACCAAAGTAATCATCATTGGCAAGCCTTCCGGTACAGCAACTACTATAATTGTTACAGAAAGAGTTAAAGCATATAATAAGTGATTAAACATTTTAGGAAAATCAGTAATAGTTGCTTTAATTAAATTAATATCAAAATTATTTTCAATCACAATGCTTGAAAATAAATAAGATAAACTAGCTAAAATTGCTCCAACATAGCCAATTTTACTTATAGTTTTAGCTAATCCTCTTAATTTAAGTCTTAATGGACTTTCTGGTATATCTTCTTGCAATTCTTGAGAAATTTTTCCTATTATGGTTTTATCTCCTACTAATGTAACTTTCATTTGAGCTTCTCCATTATAAACTACAGAGCCTCGATAAATTTTGTGTTTTTCTTCAACTACATTATTATAACAACTAAACTTTTTTACTTCTTTACTTTCCCCATTTAAAGCAGATTCATCAACACTTAAATTTCCCTTAATTAAATAACCATCGGCAGGAACTTTATCTCCACTATTTAATATAACAATATCGCCAACTACTATATCGTTTAATGGTACTTCAATGATTTTATTATTACGAATAACTTTAACTAAAGTTTTTATTGATTCTTCTTGTAATCTATTAAAAGCTTGTTCTGAACCATACTCTGACAATGTAGAAATGAAAGATGCCAGAAAAATAGCAATTAAAATGCCAATTGTCTCATACCAATCAAAATTGCGAAACAAAACAATTACTTTAATGGCTAAAGCCATCAAAAGTATTTTTATGATTGGATCTCCAAATGATTCAAGTAATAATTTTAAAAATGTATTCTTTTTTACTTTTGTTATTTCATTTGTTCCAAATTCTATTCTACTTTTCTCTACTTCTTTATCACTTAATCCCATATGCTTGTCCTCCCAAAACAAGTATATGAATCAAAATTTAAAAAAATGTAGATTATTCTACACTTTTAATTAAATCAGATAATTTATTATTAAAAATTGTAGGTTAGAAAAAAATTTGAAAAATGCAAAATCTATTACTGCTTATAGTGCTAGTGCATATCAAGATTTTTGTAAGGAAAATAATCTTGTATTAAATGCTATACCATCTGGTTTTCATAGTGATGGTATATATAATATATCAGAAATAAATAGTATTCACTCTCAACTTGAAACTTGGCTTAAGAAATTTAGAGGGTTTTCTACTAGACATTTACAAGAATATTTAAATTGGTTTATATATATTTTCACTATGAAAAAAAGATTTGTTTTAAATAAAATTAAACAGAATCTTGTTCTAAAATAATTATAGATAATAACTACATTAAGGCTAATGCCATTTTTTCGGTTCATATGCCTATTGATCTAAATATTGCTTACGTTAAATATATTAATCAGTTATAATGTTTAACACAACCATTTCAAAAAAACAAAAATGAATATGAGGATGATTAGTATCTCGATGTAAAACACAATACCAAGATACATTATTTATATCAAGTCCCATATCCTGTATTAATTTAGTAATAACATTATTTGATAAGCTATAATAGTCTGCTTTTGTAATCAGACCATGGTTAATAGCAAGTTCTGGTGGGAATGATAAAAAGCCTCTCCAAAAAGAAACCTTCGAAATTATCAGTTATTTTATCTAGTTCATCTTTTTTAATAACATCACCATCACTAATCCAAAGATAAAACTCTTTACTATCACTTGTAAAGCTATTATCATCCTAAAATAAAGAATAATCTTTTAAAATATTTATTTCATCAATACTAGAAGCGTCTGCTTTTTGTTTTTTTGATGATAGTTCATCCAACTTTTAATTTCTATTTTTTTATTCTTACATTTTTTATAATTTATTTTAAATACGATATTGCAACTACTCATCTTTAATTCTTTCTTACGAGCAGACATTTTTCTAATATCTTTTAAAACTAAATCTTTGGCTTTTTCAGTTATAGCATGATCAATTACAGGCACATTTAATTCTTCAATATTATTAGGAGGGAGTAGTATTTTATGGCAGTGCATCAACTGGCTACAATACCGAAAATTCTAATTTAGATTTACAAATAATAACTAACAATGATAATCCTTCTAACCTTATTAGAGGAATATCTACTATTGATGGTATTAGAATTGAATACTTCGAAAAACCAATTTGTGATTATTATAATAGAGCTATAAATGACTTTAATAATCAAAGCAATATATTATTATCTATGATTGGGCATGGAATAATAATATATGATCGTAATGGTAACATAAAAATTTTACAAGAATATATAAATGAATTTTATTCAACACCATTGCCTACTTTACCTGAAAATGATGCTAAAGAAATAGTAGCAATAATTAATAATAGAATGATTGATTTAAAATACTTATATGAACAAAATAATCCATATTTTAATCATTCATATCATTTAACAATAAAAAAAATTAAAAAATTTTACCATAGATTAAAAGGATTTCCTGAAATATCAACATCTAAAACTTTAAAATTATATACTGATACAACAGGATATCGTGAAAGAATATTTAAAACTATCCCTGAATAAGAGTTCATTGATTTATATATTGATGCTCTTGATTTAGAGCAAAAAATGACACCACAAGAAAGAATTGATGCTATAGAAAAGTTATATAAGTATGCTAAAAAAGATGTTCATTTGGATAAAGACAATTATAGAATTAGAATAAAACCTAGGAATTAATCAGAAGAAATATAAATGTTGTGAATTATTTCTTCTTTTTCTTTAAAAAATTTTTATAAATATTATTCATTATTATTAATACATCTTTCACATTGTAACCATTTTGATTGTCATCAATATACTCACACAATTGAATACACAAATGATTCTAACTGTTGTTCTAAAGCTTTGGCAAAGTTAATCCATATCTTTCACATATTGCTCTAATTGAATGACAGATAACTAAATGATACTCATCAATTTTTTAAAAGTTCTTTCAGAAAATAACATCACCTCGTGTGTGGTGTTAACTCTATATTTAAAATATTCAAGCCAAAAATGTGAAAATATATTTAAATAATTTTAAATATCATATTCATATAAAGTAGTATTTTGTGGATTAAATGACAAAAAATCTGTATTTTCATCATACCCAATAATATTAAAATGAAGTGCTTTTATAAAACTTCCGTGGGAAACAACCAATATACTTTTATCTGGATATTCTTTTTTTACTTTATCCAAAAATCGTTTTGCTCTTGACAAACAATCTCTAATACTTTCTATATTACCTTCTTTATCATTTAGTTTATAATCCCATTGTTTAAAAATTAAATCAAAATCCACTTTCTTGCCTTCATAATCTCCAAATCCCCTTTCCAACAATAATTCATCATAAATGATTTTTTTCTTATTGCCAACAATTAACTCTGCAGTTTCTTTTGCTCTCTTTAGTGGAGAACATATACAAATATCAATTTTAAACAAATCTATCATTTTAGCTAATTCTTTTGCCTGTTCTGCACCTTCTTCATTTAAAGGAATATCAATAGATCCCTGCATAAGCCCTTGAACGTTCCAATCCGTTTTTCCATGACGAACAATATACAATTTTTGCATAATTAATCTTCCTCTCTACACCATTATATTCTAATTATACACTTTTTTTGTCATAAATAAAGGTTATTTTGTCATATTATTTTTTCTTGAATAACAAACACATAAATTTTTAAACTTTCACGATTTAATGATTATTTATTTGTTTCAATATATTTCTTAACTCATCAATAATAATTGGTTTGGCAATATAACCATCAAACCCTAAAGATAAATATTTAGTTTTAGCATCTCCTTGTGCATCGGCGGTTAAAGCCACAATTGGAGTACAAAATCCTTCAATGCTTTTTAATTTTTGCATTGTTTCTACTCCATCCATCTCTGGCATCATTATATCCATAAAAATTATATCATAAGCATTATTTTTAACATTTTCTAAGCACTCTTTTCCACTCAAAACTGAATATACTTCAACACCTTCATGTTCCAATATTTTTTGAGCAACTTTAATATTAATTAAACTATCATCAACAATTAAAGCCTTTATTGTTTATCACTCCCAACTTTTTGATCTAATTCTATCACAAACTTAGTTCCTTTTTCTTTTTTTGAAGAACAACTGATTTTGCCATTCATTTTATCAACTAATCTTTTTGTAATAGATAAACCTAAGCCTAAACCAGATTTATTACTATTTTTATCTTCTTCAGAACGAATAAAATTTTCAAATAAATGTTCTGAAACTAATGCATCAATTCCTATTCCAGTATCTATAATTGTAATTTTCAAATTGCAATTTTCCTTTTTTAATTTTGACTCAACTATAATAGAAATATTCCCCTGATTTGTATATTTTATAGCATTATCTAAAAGATTTGCAATTATTCTTTTTATTTTATCTATATCACCAATTAATTTGTGAGGAGCATCAATTTTAATATTTAAATTTAGATTTTTTTCTTCAAGTTTATACTTATATAAATTACAAATTTCAGGAATTTCTTTATCAAGATTATAAACTCTTTCCTTAATTTCGATATCATTTAACTCAGCTTCTGCTATATCTATTATATTAGATAACATATTAAGTAAAGTATTAGATGCAGCAACTATATCTTTACTATTTTCTTTTGCTTCTTTTAGGGTTTTAGCACTATCAATTAGTTGTGAAAAACCCACTATTGCATTTAAAGGTGTTCTAATTTCATGAGACATGCTAGATAAAAATTCAGATTTTGCTCTGTTTGATTTTTCAGCTTGTTCTTTAGCCAAAACAACATCATTAAGCATTTTTACATCAGGATTTTCAATGGTATGATACATAATTAATAAAATATATGAATAGAAAAAACCTTCAAAAATTAAATCTCTATACCAATTTCTTAATATAAAACCAATCAAATATAATAATATTAAAATCAAAAATGGTATAATTTTAGTTATATTATTACCTTTACATAGCAAATAAAAAGTTAATATCAAAAATATTAAAAAACTTATTAAAGAATATATTACTACCATAAAATACGCTGGCCCTTCACCATCTAAAACATCATTATAATAAATAACATTTAAAGGTAATACCAATATTAAAACAACAGATAAAGCTGTTACTACTGATGATATAGTCTTTATTAAATTTTTTCTAAAATTTAAATTAAAAACTAAAAAACAATATTTAATTGAATAGTAATTTATTATTACTAAAATACTCATATATATTTTTTGAAATATTTCTATTAATAAAAAATTACCAGTTACTTTGGCAATAAAAAAAGTGACTAACCCAATACATATAAAAAACAAATTTAATATCAATAATTTAGAATAAATTTTTGTTTCATTGTTTTTTATATGTTTTTTAGAATAAAACAATACAAGTAATGTTATAGTTATTAAAAATCCTACAAAAGGCAACAAAACAGCTCCCACATTACCACCTCTAGTATAAATTAATTATATCATTTTACTCCCCAAAAATCTATTTCTTTTTTAATGCTAGTTCCAATTTATCTTTCATCAAAAAAGAATTATTTAAATTAATATTCAATTTTTCTAAACAAGCAAATACTTCTTCTTCTGTAACAATATTTTTATCATGAAAACTTTCATCTAAAGCATCTTGCAAAGAAAATCCATAGCCATAATTACACCTTTCTACAATTCCGTTTTGGAAATCTTCTATAGTTGGAATTTCATCATGCTTTAATTCCCGTTGAGTTAACATTATTTCCCATTTTAAAGTAGCCAATTTTTCTCTTAATTCATCTGTTAAATCCTGTGATATATCTAAATAATTATTTGGAACTGTATAATTTTTTCCAATATTAAAATAAAAAGTATCACCATATTGTTCGGTTGCTATTGGAATGATTTCTGCATCAGTCTCTCCCGCAATTCTTATTGTTCCAGTAAATAATTTCATAACCAATACATTTGGTGAAACATTCCAAGCCCCTTCAGGATAAATAAGCAAATTACCTCCTTTGTTTAATAATTCAACAGAACGATTATAGGCAATTTTTCTATCTTCTCTATCAGTAGTTTCAAGTGGAATAACACCATTCAGCCTTAATCCTTGATAAATTAATTTTCGATAAAGAATACCAGGATCACCTAGCATTAAATAAGCAGGTTCATTAATAATTTGAAAAGTTCTTTGTATATCATTACCACCTATATGTGTGCAAGCAAAAATTTTAGGTTTTGTACTTTTTTTATCATGTAAGTCATTTATTAATACTATTTTTTCTTTAGATAAAATTTTATCTATTATTAGAATAATTGTAATTAACCAATGAATTTTTTTCTTAAATTCTATCCATTTTAATTCTTGACCATTATTATAATTATATTTTCTAAATTCGGAATAATACTTGATTAACTTTTCAATAGTAAGTTTTCTTTTTTCTAACAAATTAAGTTTTTTAAAATTTTCCATGTTTATCAACCTATCTACATTAATTATAGCATATTTAAATAAAAAAAACTGCCTATTTTTAAAAAAATCAAACATATATTTCTAAAGCTTATGTAATAATATAGGTTTTTATTAGCTACATTATCTGCTTAAGTGTTTTTGCTTATTTATACATTATTATATTACTCATAAATATTATTATTTATCAAACATATCTACTGTAAAATTATTGTATTTTTACAAAATAAAAATATGTGTTTTATCAATTCAAAAACTTAAAATATAATTTAAGCAAACTTGCAAAATAAAAAAAATACTTTAATCGCAAGTACTATTAATAATATTTTAATTATTGAATTTCAAAAAAATTTAAGTAATAATTTGTTTCAAATTTCATTCTACTTTTTTCTACTTCTTTATCAACGTTTGTCATCCAAAACAATTATATGATATATAATTAATACATTTTAAAACAATACAATATAATATATAAAAGACATAATGGGGGTTATATTTTGAATAATTATGAAAAAGCAATTCAAAAAATAAAAAGTGCTAACAATAACCAGATTTATTGTTATTGTCTTGGGCCTACGGGACCTACTGGACCTACCGGAGCTACCGGACCAACTGGAGCTACTGGTGCTACTGGAACCACGGGATCTATTGGACCTACTGGGCCTACCGGAGCTACTGGACCAACAGGGCAAACAGGACCAACGGGACCTAGTGGAAGCATTGAAGCCAACCCATACAATTTATATGTTCAATCAACAGCAGCTCCTGGTGGAGATGGAAGTCAATTAGCTCCTTTTCAAACAATTGAGCAAGCACTTGCAATAGCTAAACCAAACGGAACAATAAATGTTTTAAGTGGTACATACCCTATTACTCAACAGATAGTTTTAAACATCCCAGGTATAACAATTAAAGGAATGGCTGGAACAGAAATTTTACTTCAAGCTCCAGTAGTACCCTTATTAACTAATAGCGATAATATTACAATTGAAGGACTTACTATGACTAGTGATAATCCATATCCCGTTGAATTTATTCAAATTGGTGGTAATAATAATCAAATTTTAAATAATGATATTTATGGACCAGACCAATCAGGAGATTCATCAACTTGGGTAGTAAATAGAGGTTTTGTAACTCAAGGTGGTGTTACTAATTTATTAGTGCGAAATAATATTTTTCATACTTTACGCCAGCCGGCATATTTAAATCCTAATTCTACTGGAACTATTATGGATAATGTAGTTTATAATACTAGGGGATTTGTAGTTGATCAAGCAATGTTTGTATTTTCCGGAAATTCCTGGGGAATTCCAGAAAATGCAGTAGATATTGCCCTACTTTCTGGAACTATAACTGGTGCGCCATATGATCCGCTTTCAGCTTTAGAAGCTAGTAATAGTGATGCTACAATTAGCGATCAACGGTAAAATTCATGATAACAAAAAGATATGTCCAAATAAAACATATCTTTTTAGATGTAATACTTTATAATAATTAAAAACTTTATAAGATTATTACACTTGTAATTTGTTGTTTTTTTTATTATTTAATTCTTTTTTAATAAAATTATCTAATCCCCTAAAACCATTTTTATTAAAATCAAAATTTTTTAGCAATTCTTTATCTTGGATATTTTGTTTAATTATATATGAATTTATCATATCTTCATTTATATCATTAAATTCAATTATATCAGAAAAACGCGCAATAAATTCTTTACTAAAATCATTATTATAGTTGCTTTTACTATTCATAAAACCAATTTTTTTTATTCCTTTAACATTACTAGTTGCAAAAATAAAAGTATTTTTAAAATTAATTTTTTCTCCTTTAGAATTAGTTACATAACCTTCATCTAATATTTGTAAAAATAAATTAATTACACTAGGGCTGGCTTTTTCTAATTCATCTAATAAAATACATGAAAATGGTTCCATTTTTATTTTGTCAAATATTGCTCCATCATCATATCCTACATAACCAGCACTAGATCCAATTAATCTATTAATAGTAATATCTTGGTTGTATTCACTCATATCTAATCTTAACAATGGAATATTTAAATATTTGCTTATTTTTTTGACCATTTCAGTTTTACCAACACCGGTAGATCCTGTAAATAATAAAGAAAGTGGCTTTTCACTATTATGATTTAACATATTGTCAATAATTTTTTCAATTGCTTCATTTTGCCCAATTAATTCTTTATTTAAATATTTTTTTAATTCTCTATATTTTTGTTTAAAATTTGTTATAATTGGTATGTTACACTTTCTACTAATTAATGTCACGATATCTTTTTCAGTAATTTTCATATTTTTAGAGTATTCTTTTTTTATTATATTTTCTAAATCTTTTTCTTTATTATGCATTTCTAGAGCTTTAACAAAATCGTTTTTTTGCACCATTATTTCTTTTTGCTTAATTATATCTAATTTTTCTTTTTCTAATTCATGAATTTTGATTTTAGAGTTTTCATTAACTTCTTTCATAGCACAAACCGAATCTAAAATATCTATTGATTTATCTGGATTTTTTCGATCTAACATATATTTATCGGCATATTTGACTATATCAGATATATTTTTACCACTTATTTTCATATTGTAATGTTTTTCAAAACTTTCCTTTATTTTTTTTAATATGTTTTCTGTTTCTGTTAATGATGGTTCAGCTACTTTTATTAATTCAAATCTTCTATTTAAAGCTTTATCTTTTAAAATAAATTTATTATATTCTAAAGTTGTAGTTGCCCCAATTACTTTAATTTTACCACGAGCTAAATATGGTTTTAATATATCGCTAGCATTAATAGCTCCTTCAGCTCCCCCAGCATTTACCATAGAATGAATCTCATCAATAAATAAAATTATTTCTGGATTATTTTCTAATTCTTTAATTATTTTAGTTAATTTTTCTTCAAATTCACCACGATACTTAGTTCCAGCAACTAAAGACCCCATTTCTAACATAATAATTTTTTTATTTTGTAAATTTATTGGAACATTTTTACTTTTAATTCTTCTAACTAATTCTTCAACAATAGCAGTTTTACCAACACCAGCATCTCCTACTAAAAGGGGATTATTTTTATTTTTTCTAATCAGCGTTTCAATGATTAAATTTATTTCTTTATCTCTACCTATTACTAAGTCTTGCATATCAACTAAATCATTTAAATTTTTTCCTATATTTATTATTTCTAATTTTTGATTTAATTCTTTATTTGTACTATTTAATTCATCATATAACTTATCAATATTAATATTCATTCCATACAAAAGTCTAATTGCTATTCCTTCTCCTTCTTCAATTAAAGCTCGAAATAGATGAATAGTACTTATCTTTTCTTTTTTTTCTTCACAATCTTCAATAGCTAAATTAATAACTCTTTTTAATAATGGGGTATATAATATATAACTACTTTTTTTAGTCGCCGAACCTACTACTGATAATAGCTCTTTTTTAAAATTATCATAAGTTAAATTATATTTAGAACATAATTTTTTAATTTTTACATCATGATTTAATAAACTTAATAATAAATGTTCAGTTCCTACATAAGGATGATGTAAATTAAACATTTCTTCCTCAGCCCATTTAAATATTTTACTAACATCCAAACTATATTTATTAAACATAGAACCCTCCATTTTAATTCTATGTTTATAATGTTAATATATTAAGAATATTATTCATAATCAAATAAAAAAGAGTTCCAGAAGAACTCTAATTTATATATAATACTACAGTAAAGAATACTAATAATATTAATAACATTCCAACAATAAATAACCATATATATTTTAGCCATGATTTATAATCTACTTTTAATAAAGATAAACCAAGAACTAAAGCAAAACTTGTTGGAGCAAACATTTGAACAACACCAAATATAGATGTATATATAACATGTACTAAATCAGCATTATTACTAAATACTGTAAATAGGAAACTACCACTTAAATAACCTACAAATCCTAAGTCATTATGGAATATAGATGTTATAAATGCTACAAATGATGTTAAATATGGATTAAATCCTTCAACTAAATTGAATAACCAATTTGTAAATGCTGGCATAAACGGAGTCATATAACATAAAGAGAATACAACATATGTTCCTACCATAAATAAAATTGGAATTATCATCTTTTTGATACCACTAACAAATCCATCAATAATGTCATTAAACTTTACTCGATGTAAGTAAGCAAGTAGTAATCCAAAAATAACTAAAATACTTCCTAATGCAAATTCATAAGTATAAGTTCCAAATGCAGTTGCATTTTCTCCTAAAATATATTGCATTATTAGGAAATCTTCAGTTGGTGCTAAAGAGACTAACCATTCATGTAAATCATTAAAAGCTTCTATACCAAAATTATCATTCCACATTACATAACATAATGTTGCTACTACTAGTAATAAAACCATAATTATGGCAGTTGGTATTAAACTAGTTTTTTCTTTTGGTTCAACGATTTCAAATGGATCGTCAGTAACTTCAGAATTTTTAGTATTTTTCTTAGTTTCTGCTACTACTTTTCTGACACGCATACAAATGAAAAAGCAATATAAAAGTAAAGCTATTCCAGCTACCATGTAACGATATGTAAGACCAGTAGTTGCTAAATCCAATCCAGTATAGTATTCAGTATAATAATTAAACATTTTTATGCCTTCAGTACCATAAGTAGCACCTAAAACACCTACTAATAAAGAACCAAATGTAATAGCAAATGTCGTTAATTTATCTAAATTCATTTTCAATAAAATTGAAATAAAGAATGGGATAAATGTTATAACGACAACAGTTTGAGAATACATTGATGTAAGTGCAAAAATTATAACAGAAATAATTACTGATACAATTGCTGGATGCTTTTGAAATTTTTTAGCTAATGATGTAACTAGCTTTTGATATCCGTTAATCTTACTTAAAATACCATAAAAACCTGCTACAACTATTAAATAAACAACTTTTCCTATAGAATAGTATAATGAATTATAAATTGCGACACTAATATCTACAATACCAATACGACGCATTCCATATTCATAAAAGTCGCCGCCATTAAAATAGCCATAAGGTACAATCCATGAGCAAACAAGTGCTGTAATACCTAATACTAATAAGGATTTAACTAATTGGTGTTTTTCACTAGTAATAGAATTCATCAATCCACCAACTACAAAAGCAATAATACCAATAAATTTCAAAGACATATAAATATTATTTAAATCATTATTACTTTCATCAATGAAAAATGAAATTGTTATTAATATAAAACTAATTAATATTAATAATGAGCCAATTAAAGGTATAACTTTCTTTTTTTCTTTAATAGAATTAAATAAAGTTAAATATGTACCAATTATTACCAATAATAGTCCACCTAATCTAATACCTGTTTCCACTGATCCAGTAACGGGAATAGAAACAACTATTAAAATAATTCCAATTAAATCCATCAAAGCACCGATACTTTTTAAATATCCATATTTTTCAAATACTTTTAACATTTCTCTACCTCCTTATCAAAATTATATCACTCTATCAACATAAAAAAAAGCAAATATTGCTTTTTTTCATAGTTTTATCACAAAAAATTACTATTATTTATTGTTTTTATCAATCTTTAGGTTTCATAGTTGGAAATAAAATAACTTCGCGAATTGTTTCGCTATTGGTAAGTAGCATTACTAATCGATCAATTCCCATACCCATTCCCCCTGCTGGTGGCATACCATATTCTAAAGCTTCTACAAAATCGATATCCATTTCATTAGCTTCTTCATTTCCTAAAGCTCTTTCTTTTAACTGTGCTTCAAAACGATTATATTGATCTATCGGATCATTTAATTCAGTAAATGCATTAGCATATTCGGACCCAATAATAAACAATTCAAAACGTTGAGTAAATCTTGGATCTTTTGGATCTTTTTTGGCTAATGGACTAATTTCTACTGGGTGGCCATAAACAAATGTTGGTTCGATTATTGTTTCTTCAACATATTTTTCAAAAAAAGCATTTACTATATGACCATAACCAAAATGTTCTTCAACTTCAATATCATGTTCTAAAGCCAACTTTTTAGCATCTTCAAATGACATATTTTCAAAAAAATCTATACCGGTTTTTTCTTTAATTAAATCCACCATATGTGCTCTACGAAAACCTGGTGCTAAACTAATATGATGACCTAAAAAATCTATTTCATAACTACCATTTAAACTCATTGCAGCATTACTAACTATTCCTTCAGTTAAATCCATCATGCCTTCTAGATTAGAAAATGCCTTGTATAACTCAATAGTAGTAAATTCTGGATTATGTTTCCGATCCATTCCTTCATTTCGAAAAATTCGGCCAATTTCATAAACAGCATCCATTCCTCCAACTAAAAGTCTTTTTAAAGGAAGTTCTGTAGCAATTCTTAAATACATATCAATATTTTGAGCATTATGATGAGTAATAAAAGGTTTGGCAGCAGCTCCTCCTAAAATTGTTCCTAATATTGGAGTTTCAACTTCTGTAAAACCTAAATTATCTAAATACTTTTGAATTGAACGAATAATTTTAGGCCTTGCAAAAGCTACTCTTCTAGCATCATCATTCATAATTAAATCTAGATAACGTCGACGATATCTTTCTTCAACATCATTAAGTCCATGAAATTTTTCTGGCAATGGTTTTAATGCTTTAACTAAATGGGTATATTCTTTACATTTGATAGTAATTTCACCAGTTCTAGTAACCATCACATTTCCTTTTATACCTACAATATCACCTATATCAGCAGTTTTAAATAAATTATATACTTCTTCTCCAACATCATTAATTGATATATACACTTGAATATTTCCTAATTTATCTTTGATAGATAAAAAACTAGCTTTCCCCATTTTCCTTATAAACATAATTCTACCAGCAATACTAACTGTAGCATTAATATTTTCTAATTCTTCATGAGTTAATCCTTGATATTTATCTTTAATATCTTTAGAAAAATCAGTAACATCATATTTATTTCCAAATGGATCAATACCAAGTTCATATAATTTTTTTAATTTTTCTCTTCTTACTAATTCTTGATCTGTAAACTCACGCACTTCAATCACCTGTACATATTTTATCAAAACAAACAAAAAAAAACAATCTAAATTAGATTGCTAACAATTATATCTTATATAATTTTTTATTTTTTCGTGAAATAGCATAAATTATAGCACCAGCTCCAACGCCACATGCTAATATTGCAATAGGTAATGTAGCCCCAGTATTAACTTCTTCAGTTACTTCTACATCAATTTTAACTTCAGTTCCCACAGAAGGATTAGTTAATTTTAAAGAACAACCTACAACATCTTTATCTACATTTAAAATTACTTTTGCTAAAGTAAAACTAGAAGCAGTAACACCAGTACCATTAGCAGCTATAAAACTGATATGAGCATCATTGCCACTTAAGTTTGTAAAATCTTCACCAGCTTGAACTTCAACAATTTCTCCACCATCTGCAGGAGTAAAAACTAAATCACCTTCAAATTCTTGAATGGTTGAAGTATTACCAGTAACTCTTATTGTACAAATTGATTGACAAACATCATCAGGACAATCTTCACTTTTTTCACATGTTCCTTCAATTTTAGCTGCGGAAACACTTAAAGGTAAAAATACAAAAATTCCTATAACTAAAATACTCAATAATTTTTTCACACACATCTCTCCTATCTTTATTATGTCTAAATTATATCATAAAAATACAAAAAACAATATAAATTTTCAAAAAATATATTAAAAAATGTAAATATGTGTTATCATATTAAAGTAATATAGGTGAAACTATGAAGAAAATACTAATAAAAATCAAGGGACACCCTAGTTTGACAGTTTTAATATCAATATCCTTGCAAACCTAGATAAAATCTAGTTTTTTTAAGATTTACTTCTTGC
>CALVVG010000020.1 GCA_944363795.1 uncultured Bacilli bacterium
AAAAAAAAAAAAAAAAAAAAAAAAAAAAAAAAAAAAAAAAAAAAAAAAAAAAAAAAAAAAAAAAAAAAAAAATCAATTGTTTTTTAAAAAAAATCTCAACTATAAAGTTGAGATTATAAATTATTTAGTTTATCTTTAACTAATTTGCTTACTAATGACATATCAGCATTTTTACCACTAAGAGCATTATTTATAGATTTCATTACAAGTCCCATATCTTTAATAGATTTAGGCTTAATTTCATTAAATACATTCGCTATTATTTCTTGTATTTGGACTTCAGATAATTCTGCTGGCAAATAAGCTACTAAAATATCTATTTCTTTTTCTAAATCTTTCACAGAATCATCTTTGCCGTATTTTTTATATTCTTCGACAGAATCTTTTCTCACTTTAACTTGTTTTTTTATTACTGCTAAAACTTCTTCATCTGACAAATCATGTTTCTTAGCTATTTGTTCTAATTGCAATGCACTTTTTAGCATTCTCAATACTGAAAGTTTAAAGGCATCCTTTTCTTTCATCGCTTGTTTTAAATCTTCATTGATTTGAATATTCATAATTAACCCCTATTTCTTTTATTTTTTTTGTGAGAATTTTTAATTCCTTCTTTTATTTCGTTTCTTCTTCTCACACCTGGTTTTTCATAGTGTTTTCTTTTCTTTATTTCAGAAGGGACTCCACTACGTGCAACTTTTGCTTTAAACTTTTTTAATGCCATATCTACATCGCCATTTTTAACCACAACTTTTGTCATTTTCAGCCCTCCCTTCCGTTTTTTCTATAGTTTATTATAACATTAGGGTAAATTCATTTCAACACTTTTCCTTATTTTTAGGTAAGTTTATAATTAACTAAATAATTTTTTTAAATTTCTGCCAATAATTTTTCCTAATTCAAATATACTTTCAGCAATTCCTAAAATTGAATTTAATAGTGCTCCAGATAAACCACCAGCCACTAAAGATAAATCCTTATTAGTTAAAATCATTTAAAAGTCCCCCTTTCTTATTCAAAAAAGCCACAAAATATTCCTGCTGCTAATAAAAATAAACCACCAATTACTAACCATATTGTTTTTGCACCACCATTAATGGAATTTAATTCTTTATTTGTTAAATTCATAATACCTGCTTAAAATAAATATGCTGTCCGAGTTAAAAGTCTTCTTAATGATGCTCCAACAACTTTACCTAAATTATAAATACTTCTGCCTAAACTTAATAAAGCATTTACTAAGCCGCCATTAATTTGTTTTAATTCTTCCTTTGTTAAATACATTTTTCCTCCATATTAATTTTTTCGAGGATTTACAAAACCTTTTATAAATCCATTGACAAATATTACTGTAGCAATTAGCCAGCCATAAAACCAACCACTACCAGCAATAATTTCATTTAATTCATTATTTTTGATTTCAATCATTTTAACCTCCAAATACTGTTTTTTTAACCTTTTTTAACACTTTTTCTTTAGCATAATATATATTGATTTTTAAAACTTGATTTTCAAAAAAATTATTATCTAGTTTTAATGTAATTTCTTGATAATTAATATTATTATTTAGTAATATTTCACTAATATCCGAAACATTATAATTATACTTTTTTTCATTAATAATTAAATACTCCCCATTGGTAATTGTATCAGAGTACTCTATAGGAATATTTAATACTAAATTATGATTTTTAATATAACCATATGTATTATATACTTCATAAATTTCACAATTAAACAAATAAACTGTTAAAATTATTCCTAATAAAATCATTATAAAAAACGCATTATGTAGTTTATATTTAATATTTAATAATTCATTGCAGTTCATTAATTCCTCCAATGTTGATTATACGATCAAATAGTTTATCATGTTTTTTATGAGTAATATAAATTATGGTTTTATTTATATAATTTTTGCGAATATTTTTGATAATTTCTTTTTCTAATCTATAATCGACTTCACTTAAGGCTTCATCTAATATTAATATTTTAAAATCATTCATGAGTGCTCTTGCTAATATAATTCTTTGTTTTTCTCCCCCTGATATATTAGTAGCATCATCACTAATGCCAGTTTCATATCGCATTGTTTTTTTATTAACTATTTCATCAACTGCACATATACTACATATTTTGAAAAATTTTTCATCAGTAATATTTCTATCTAATAAAATATTATTTTTAATGGAATCAGTTATTATAGCCTCATTTTGATTTACATATAGTACATTACTTCTAATACTTGCAATATTTAAATCTTTAATATTATATCCCCCAATGATAATTGTTCCCTTATAATCATTGATATATTTATCTATTATTTTACATAATGTTGATTTTCCACAACCACTTTTACCTTTGAAGGCAATAAATTCACCAGATTTTATAGTTAAATTAAAATTATGAAAAACATCATTAACTTTATCATAAGAATATACAAGATTATTAATTGTTATACTACCATCTTTTATTTCCGTAACATTACCTAATTTTTCAATATCATTACTTAAAAAGTCATTTATTTTAGTAAATGTAGCTTTCAAAAAATTATATTTTGGAATACTATCAATACAATTTTTAATAGGATCTAAAAAGAAATTTAGCAAAGTATTAAAGGTTATTAATGCAGTTATCGCCAACTTATTTTGAAAAATCAAATAAAACCCCCATGTATTAATTACAAAAAAACCTAACTCAACAATCCAACTTTTTAAATTATTTTCCTTATTCAAGAAATCTCCTAAAAGGAAATTATCATGTAAAAATTTAACTAAACTTTGTTCAATTTTTTGTAATCTTAATGTAACAACATTAAGATTTTTAATACTATTTATCATATTGACATTTTCTAATAAAACATTATTAAATTCTGATTCATATTCGATATTTTGATATGCCTTTTTATATATAATTTTACTTGATATTAATCCTACTAATAAGTAAAGCATCAAACAAAGAAAAAGTGCCAAAAACAAATTTTTACTAATACTTATTAAAAGTGGAATTGAAGCTGACATAAGCAAAAAATCCAATATACATGAAATAAAAATTTCAGAAAACAGATTTTTAATATTAGCAAGTTCATTAACTCTTGTTATGATTTCACCACTTGTTCTACTAGAAATGACTTCTAAGGGAAGATTAAAAATATGATTTAAAAAAGAAAAATTTAATAAGCAATCTATATTTTTATTCAAATAATTTTCTAAATATTTTCGCATATAACTAAATATTAATTTTAAAATGGTAATAATTCCAAACAACAAAACAAATAAACGAAGATAATTAATATAATAATTATTATTAATTCCGTCAATCATTACTTGAAAATAATAGCTTCCTGCAATTGTAAATATCATCATAAATATGCTCATAATTATTATATAAAGAAAAAGTTTTTTTTCTTTAAAAAGAATTTCTAAAAAAAGATGAATTAATTTGTTTTCTTTTTTAAATGTAATAATTTTTTGCTTGGGATAAAATATTAGCAGTATATTATTCCATTCTTTATAAAAATCTTCTTTTGATTTAACAATCTTACCTTTAGCTGGATCCATTAGCACTACTTTATTATTGGTAATTTTGTAAATAACTACATAATGTTGCAAACCATTTTTTAAATTTACATGTGCAATCGCAGGCAATTTTATAGCATCATTTTTTAAATCTGGAATTTTTATGCCAATAGCATCAAAACCATATTTTTTGGCAGCTTCAATGATATTTAACGCAGTTGTTCCATCATTACCAGCTTTTACATCTAATCTAATGCGTTCTAAAGAAACATAGCCTTTATAATGTTCAATTATTGATGCTAATGCACATACACCACAATCTTTAAAATCTCTTTGCCTAACTATTTTCATTTCCAAACTCTCCCCTCACTATATTTATTACCATTTAATTTACTATTTTCTTTTTTTTATTTTTAAAAAAAGAAAAAATATCGAATTTTCATCGATATTCATATTTCATATAATATTAAGCACTTATTCTATATGGATTAGATCTAGTACCATCACCTGAAACCAAAGTTGCATTCGAATTTAGATAAAATACAGGTCTTACACGTGGTCCACCATAATAGCCATCAACATCAAGATAAGTTACCTGTCCATTAGAAAATACATAATATACTAAATCTTCAAAATCTGATCTAGGAGTAATTACCCATTCGGTATAAGAACCATTATAAAGCCAATTGCTACTAGTAATCGGAGAACTATAATCTTCCAAAGCAGTTTTCCAATTTTCTGGGCTAGCAGCATATCCATAATCGCTTACATACATTAAGCCTATTTCATCTTCGTACGTTAATGCCGACGCTGGATTTGTTATTTCATTTTGATAAACATTTTTTATAGTCGTACTATATATTTTACTTTGTATATTTCCCCCAACTTTCCAAATAGTTGTGGCAATTAAATTTTTCCATTTACTTGCTAAATAATTCCAATAATTAGTATTTAAATTTATTTTATTTAAATTACTTTCACTCCATTTATTTGTATTTGTACTATTGTTCCAATAATAATAATTATCTCCAGTACGATAAGCTCCATTTGTTCCCAAAAGAGTGGAAGATGCAATTGTTAATTTTATAAGTTTTATATTATAAATTCCATCTTGATCTTCATCAAATAATCCGACAATTCGATATAAATTATCTTCAGGACATGTTGTTGCATCACTACCAAAGCAGACATAATTATTTGGATTTGCCCCACTATAGCGATAGCTTTTATCTCCGGCTTCTTGATTAGCATTTGTATATGTTCCTACTCCATCATGATAATATAATCCATTTACCCCATCACTAGAATAGATTGTATTTTTTATATAATTTGCTAGTGTTAAAATTGCATCTGTTTTTATTGTTTCATTATATTCTTTTGTTGTTTGACCATTACTATCTATTCCATATATTTTTATTTGATATGATGTATCATTATCTAAATTTGTAAAAGTATAGGTATTATTTGTACTTTCTACATAATTACTGCCACCATCTTTAGAATAATAATATTTTGTTATTTCATCAGTTGAAGTAACTGTTACTGTTATACTACTATCATCTTTATTTACACTTACATTTAATTCTGCTTTATTATATTTATCAAAATATACATAACATTTATCAGATATATTAGATTTCATCTTAACTGATTTATTTTCATCATCCCAAAATACAATACCGCCGTTTTCGCATTTACTTAAGTTTGTATTAAATACATAACCTCCTTGCGGCCACTCACTCGCTATAGTTTCTTCATATATTCCAGTTCCCGCTTCTGTTTCTAACATCATTGTTAACGTGTCATTACTTTTTATTGATTCTTTTGATTCATTTATTTTTTCTTTTTTTAAATTTACTAAATTTAACGAAAAGATTCCTATTCCTAATACTAACATTATAATTATTACTTTTTTATTCTTCATAACACGCTCCTATTTTAATATAGCAAATCATTATTAAATATTTTGTCGTATTTTATTATTTATAATAAAATTATATCTCAATTATATGGGTAATACAAGACTCTATAGTATTTACTTTACTAACCTTTATATTTTTAGGTTATAAAATATTTAATGTGTGTAATAAACTTTTGTTTTTTAAAAAAATAAAAAGGAACATGTTTACCACTTCCTGTTACAATATAATTAGTAAAAAAAAGATGAATTTTACTTCACCTTTCATCCAATCTTAAATTTATTTAATATTTACAATATATTTATCATCTATAAGATCAACGATTAATGTAGAACCTATTTTAATATCACTATCAATTAATTTATGAGCAATTATACTTTCAATATTTTTAGTAATATACCTTTTTATAGGTCTTGCACCATATCTTTCATCATATGCTTCATTAATAATTTTATTTTTAACACTATCCGCAATTTCTACATGTAAGTAATTATGTTCTAATCTATCATTTATTTCTTTAATTATCTTATCAACTATATCACCAACAACCTCTTTTTTAAGCGGATTAAAGATAATTATTTCATCGATACGATTAATAAATTCTGGGCGGAATGTAGATTTCAATTCATTCATGACTAATTCATTAGCATTATTTTCATTATCCAAAATATATTCACTACCTAAATTACTTGTCATAATAATAATAGTATTTTTAAAATCTACTGTACGTCCTTGAGAATCAGTAAGACGTCCATCATCAAGAATTTGTAATAAAATATTAAATACATCTTTATGAGCTTTTTCTATTTCATCAAATAAAACTATTGAATAAGGATTTCTTCTAACAGCTTCAGTCAGTTCTCCACCTTCATCGTAACCAACATATCCAGGAGGAGCTCCCACTAAACGAGAAACATTGAAAGCTTCCATATATTCTGAACAATCAATTCTAATTATGTGTCTTTCATCATCAAATAATTCATATGCAAGACTTTTAGCTACTTCTGTTTTACCTACTCCAGTTGGGCCTAAAAAGATAAATGAACCAATTGGTTTTGTTGGATCTTTTATTCCACTCCTAGCTCTAATAATGGCTTCACTAACAAGTTTCAATGCATTATCTTGTCCCATAACTCGTAATTTCAAACGGTCAAATAAATGTAATAATTTATCTTTTTCACCACTTACAAGTTTTGCCACTGGAATATGAGTCCAACGTGAAATAATTTCAGCAATACCCTCTTCATCAACTACATCGGATAAAATACTATTTTGGTTATTATTTTGTAAATTTTTAAGTTCTTGTTCTAAAGCTGGAATAGTACCATGTCTAAGTCTAGCACTAGTTTCCAAATCATAACTATTTTCGGCAGTTTCCAAAGCAAATTTAGCCTTTTCAATTTCTTCTTTCTTTTGATTTATTTTATCTTTAATTGTTTTTTCTTCTTCCCATTTATCTCTCATAATTTTTTCTTGAGATTTTAAATCAGTTAATTCTTCTTCAATTTTAGATAATCTTTCTTTACTTAATTCATCTTTTTCTTTTTTTATTGCTTGTTTTTCAATTTCTAAACTCATTATTTTTCTAGTTAATGTATCAAGTTCTACTGGAACTGAATCAAGTTGCATTTTTATTGTAGCACAGGCTTCATCAACTAAATCAATTGCTTTATCTGGCAAAAAACGATCTGTAATATATCGATCTGATAAAGTAGCTGCTGCAATTAAAGCATTATCTTTAATAGTAACACCATGAAATATTTCAAATCTTTCTTTTAATCCCCTAAGAATAGTGATTGTATCTTCAACATTAGGTTCATTTACCTTTACTTTTTGAAATCTTCTTTCCAATGCACCATCCTTTTCAATGTATTTACGATATTCATTTAATGTTGTAGCTCCAATTACATGAATTTCACCTCTAGCCAACATTGGTTTTAACATATTAGATACATCCATTGCATTGGACTCACCAGCACCAACAATCATATGAATTTCATCAATAAACATAATAATATTACCATTACTATCCTTAATTTCTTTTAAAACAGCTTTTAATCTTTCTTCAAATTCACCACGATATTTAGCTCCTGCTACTAATGATCCAAGGTCAAGTTCCCAAATAGTGTGGTCTTTTAAACTATTAGGAACATCCCCCTTAATTATTCTTTGGGCAAGTCCTTCCACAATAGCAGTTTTACCAACACCTGGTTCACCAATTAGCACTGGATTATTTTTACTTTTACGAGATAAAATCCTAATAACATTTCTGATTTCTTCATCCCGTCCAATTACAGGATCAACTTTATTATCTTTTACATTTTTAGTTATATCTCGACCATATTTATTTAAAACATCTTTTAATTCTTCTTCATTATTTGGATACATATTATTACCCCTCCTTTACAATATGTATTTTAGCACTATAATTAGCACTTGTCAATATTGAGTGCTAATTATTGTTTGAATTCAAAATTCTATTGTATTTCATAATTAATAATTTTAAAAGCCTCGGCCGCCGCCACCACCGCCGCCAAAGCCACCGCCGCCTGAAAAACCTCCACCAAAGCCATTAGATCCATGGGAAGAACCTGCTGTAATGCGATTAATAGTGGCTTGTGACGAATTTATTGCTGAATGCATTGACGAAGTAATTAAATTAGCAATATGTATATTAGTAATATAATTTAAAGTAAAATAATCTATATCATTTATATTAGTAAATTCTTTAATTTTAACATTCATTACTTTTTCAACCTTATCTGCTAATCCAAAAACAGTAGCATAAACTAAATACCTTTCCCATAAAACAACTTCCGGTAATTCTTTAATACTAAAATTACCAAAATCATTTAAAAAGTTTTTAAAAGCTTGCCACTTGGTAAAATGTTCTATTCCTTTTTCAGTTTTTTTAGTAAATGCCAAACAATAAATTAAAAATGCAATTGTAAAACCAATAGTAATCGTTCCCAAAATTAATTCTATATTATTAGAACTGATAAATATAACTAAAATAATAGCATATAATAATAAGATAAATGGCCAAATTATAAAATTGCTTTTTTCTTCAAAAAATTTTTCTTTTTTACCATCATTTATAACCATATTTTTCCATCTAGTGTATGTAGCCATAAATGTTTGACAAGTTTTTGGACTACTTGCATAAGCTTTTAATTCTTTCGTAGTAAATTCTTGACTATTCCCAATCGTATTAAATAAAAAATCTACAAGAGCTATTTCAGTAGCATTTAAATTATCTTTATTATTTAAAATAAATTTATAATCGTTCTTTTTATTTCCTAGATTTTCTACATTAATATTTTTTTTATAAATAAGATTCATTATTGAAGCACTTAAAGCATTTTCTGTAATATTGTGATTCATCAAATAATCAACTACTTCAACGTTATAGTCATCAATAAATTCACGGTTATATTTCAAATTAAACTTTGGTTTTCTTTCTTTATCATATTTAAAATATATATATATTATAGCAACTACTAAAATTACATAAAAAGTAATAGTGGCACCGACAGCTATATACCATTTAGTTTTTATTTCCTGCCTTAACTTTTCATTTTCTTCATATAATTTTTGTTCATAATCTAATATTTCATCTAATGTTTGATCACTATATTTACTTATTAATAAATCATTTACTAAAGATTTATCAAAGACCATTCGCACATCGACAGCTTGATAAGCTGGATTTAAAGGCGTTTCTGCAATTACAATGGTTTTATTTTCACTCTCTATTACTTTTGATTCTCCACTTACATCTCCATGAACCCAATGATAAAATTTATTACTGCTATCTTTGCTAGGTAAACTGACTCTAATTTGTAAATCGTTAATAGAATCTGCAAAATCGCTTCCTATAAAATTCCAATATACTTCTGCAAAATCATCATGCATAATTACTATGTCTTTTAAAGTATATTTTATTAAAAAAGCTGTTTTGCCTCTATTAGTATAATTATACATTCTTATTCGATATCCACCATCTAAAGATGATAATATATATTTAGCACTATCACCATTATTAGCCAAATTTACTTGTTCAAATTTCACAAAATTGTCTTTAAATGTATCAAATGTTATCTTATCAATATTAAGACCATAAACTTCTAAATCACTTAAATCAGTAGTATTTAAATTACTATCAGTATAACTATTTTGATATAATATATCTCTTTCATATCCATTAAAAGTTCCGTTAAGTAAAATAATTTCTGCAACTTGCATATCTCCATTTTCTAAAACTTGAGCATTAATATAATATTGATCAATATCATACGAAATAGCTAATGATATTATAGGAAATAAGAAAAATAATAAGATACTAGATAATATTTGTTTCATTCTCACACCTCATTTTAAAAAAAGACGTTTGATACGCCTTAAAACTTAACTTGAACATTTTCGCGTTCAGTATCTTTAACTTCAAAAAATGTTTCTTGTTTAAACTTAAATAAATTAGCAATAATATTACTTGGAACCATTTCAATCTTATTGTTATATACTAAAACTATATCATTATAAAATTGTCTGGCACTAGCTATTTTGCTTTCTGTTTCAGTTAATTCATTTTGTAAATGTTGAAAATTTGTATTAGCTTTCAAATCTGGATAACTTTCTGCTAAAGCAAATAACTTAGATATTGCTTGTTCTAATTCTCCGTCAGCTTTCATTTGAGCATCTGGCGTAGTTGCTGCAACATAAGTATTTCGAGCTTTAATAACAGATTCTAATGTTTCAGATTCATGTTTTGTATATCCTTTAACTGTTTCTACTAAATTTGGGATAAGATCAAATCTTCTTTTTAATTGTACATCAATTTGAGCCCATTGATCCTTAACTCTATTTCTTAAATCAATTAATTTATTATAAGTAGCAATAACCCAAATCACTAAAATAAATAATATTAAAACTATAACGCCAATAATAATCCATGTCATAAAAATATCCTCCTAAAATAAGTTTATCATATTTTAAAAAATAATAAAACTTTTTTTGATAACATTTACACTATATTCGAAGCGGATTAAAATCTATTTCCAAATAGCTTTCTTTATTATCAATAAATAATTTATCAATATCTTTTAAAACACTTAATAACTTATCATCATATTTATATTTTATAATTATCTGCATACGATACTCGTTCTTAAATTTTAAAATAGCAGCCGTTGTAGGTCCTAACACTATGGTATCTTTATTTAAATTATTGCTTAAATAGTATTTTAATTTTTTTGCATTTTCTAAATTTTTTTCGTAATTTTTTCCAACTATTTTTATTCCCACTAAATAATAATATGGTGGATATTTCAATTTTTTTCTAAATCCCATTTCTTTAATATAAAATTTATCATAATTATTTTCTTTTACGCAGTTAATTACATAATTATCTGGATTAAATGTTTGTATTACAACTTCGCCTAAAATATTACTCCTTCCGGCTCTCCCAGCTACTTGACTTAATAAAGAATATGTATTTTCACTACTGCGATAATCCGGTATATTTAATGTTGTATCTGCATTTATTACCCCAACTAAACTTACATTTGGAAAATCTAAACCTTTACTAACCATTTGAGTTCCCAATAACAAATCATATTTATGATTTTTAAAATCGCTTATAATTTTTTCATGCATCCCTTTATTTCTAGTTGTATCTTGGTCCATTCTAATTACTCTAATATTAGGAAATAATTCTTTTATTTTTTCCTCTAATTTTTCTGTTCCTAATCCATAATAATTTAAAGCTTTTTCACCACATTTTGGACACAAAATACCACTTTTTTGTTGGAAACCACAATAATGGCATATTAAGTTATTTGTCGTTTTATGATAAGTTAATGTTATATCACAATTAGGGCATTTATACGTATAACCACAATTACTACATGTTATAAATGTAGCAAATCCTCTTCTATTCAATAATAAAATTATCTGCTCCTTTTTATTTAATTTTTCTGCTATTTTATCTTTAAGTAAATCACTAAATATATTATTTCTTTTTTTCATTTCTTTTTCCATATCTACAATATAAATATCAGGAATTTTAGCATTTCCCACTCTTTTATCTAAACGTAAAAGTTCATATACTTGTTTATCAGCTCGAGCTTTGCTTTCTAAAGATGGAGTAGCTGATCCTAAAACAACAGGGATATTATTGTACTTGCCACGATAAATAGCGATATCACGGGCATGATATCTAGGATTATTATCTTGTTTATAACTATTACTATCCTCTTCATCTATAATAACAATCCCCAATTTGTTTAAAGGAGCAAAAATAGCACTTCTAGTACCAACTACTACTTTTACTTCATTATTCATAATTTTTAAATATTCATCATAACGTTCGCCTTGCGATAATGCGCTATGTAAAATAGCTACATCATTGCCAAACGCTTCATAAAAACGATTAGCAATTTGTGTTGTAAGGCCTATTTCAGGCACTAACATAATTGCTGTTTTACCTATTTTTAAACATTTTTCAATTAATTTGATATACACTTCCGTTTTACCACTTCCTGTAATACCATAAAGTAAATAAGTTCGGTAATTATCAAACTTAACTCTTGCAAAAACTTTTTTTTGATCATCAGTTAATTCTCTTTTTATCAATTTATCTGATAACTTATTAATTCGATAATGTTTTACCTTTTCTATTTCAATCAAATCGTTTTCTTGTAATATTTTTAATATTGCAGAATTAACATTCTTTTTAATTATTTTTTGATTTTTTAATATTGTTTTTAAAATTTCTATTTGTTTTTTACGATTTTTATGCTTTTCGATATATTCTAAAACTTTATTGGTATTTTTAATTTTAATATATTCGTCATACAAATCATATTTATGAATTTGTTTTTTTATTTTTAAACCAGATGGTAACATAGTCTGATATGCAGTTATTAAAGTACACAAAGTGGAATCAGCTACATATTTACCAATTGCCATTAACTCTTCATTTAATACTAAATTTTCATTATCTACTCTTATAATTTCTTTTAAGGCATAATCAGTATTATTTTTATCAGTAATTTCTAATACAAAGCCAAAAATTTCTTGAGAACCAAATGGCACATATACTTTCATTCCCACTTTTATTTTACCTAAAAGATTATTGGGTATTTTATAAATAAATTTTTGATTTAAACTTTTAACTCCATATTCAACTATTACATTTGCAAACATTGTTACTCCTTTAATTATTGTATTTATGTTTTATCATATATTAGCATACATATTTTATTTTGTCCATGAAAAAAAAGCCACCATATGGCTTAATTTATTCATCTATCTTTTTATTATTATCTTTCATAAACTCTTTTAATGATGTACCAAAAGTAGCTAACCCTTGCAATTCCGCCGGAATTATAATTTTAGTAGCTTTTCCATCAGCTACATTTTTTAATGTTTCATAACTTTTTAATCTTATTACAGCTTCATCAGCTTTAGCTTCTTTTAAAAGCTTTATGCCATCTGCTTCTGCTTGTTTAATTTTAAGTAGTGCTTGAGCTTCTCCCTCTGCTATTTTAATTTGACTCATCATTTGAGCTTCAGCTCGAAGTATTGCGCTTTCTTTTTCGCCTTCAGCAATTAAAATACTTGATTTTTTTTCACCCTCTGCTTGTAAAATTTTTTCTCTTCTTTCTCTCTCAGCTCGCATTTGTTTTTCCATGGCGTCCTGAATATCTCGCGGAGGCAAAATGTTTTTAACCTCTACTCTATTTACCTTTATTCCCCAAGGATCTGTTGCTTCATCTAATATTGAACGCATTTTGGTATTTATTATATCTCTACTTGTAAGGGTTTGATCTAATTCCAATTCTCCAATAATGTTTCGCAAAGTAGTAGCAGTTAAATTTTCTATTGCACTTACTGGATACTCAACTCCATAAGTATATAGTTTGGGATCTGTTATTTGAAAATAAACAACTGTATCTATTTGTATAGTAACATTATCCTTTGTTATTACAGGTTGTGGATCAAAATCTTTAACAATTTCTTTTAACGAAACTTTATTAGAAATAGTATCAATGAACGGAATTTTAAAATGTAATCCATTTTGCCACGTTGTATAATAAGAACCCAATCGTTCTACTACATAGCTTTTAGCTTGTGGAACTATTTTTATATTAGGAACCACTATTATTAAAACAATTATTAATATTGCAATTAATATCTCAGGCATATTACTCATCTTCCTTCCTTACAATCAATTTTACTCCATCAATAGCATCAATAATCACTTCAGTACCAACAGTTAATTTTTTATTACTTATTGCACTCCATTTTTTTCCATCTACTTTAACCTCACCAATTTGATTTTTCTTTATTTCTTCAGTCACTACTCCAACTTTACCTACAATTCTATCCAAATTAGTTCTTTCTTTTTGAGTTGGCAAATATTTTTTTAAAAGAGGACGGGTAGTAAATAACAAAAATATTCCCAAAACCGCAAATATTGTTGAAACAACAGCAACATTATCAATAAAAAATGATAAAAATAAAGCAACTATACCACTAATCACAAACCATACTGTAAGTAAATTAACAGTAGCTAATTCAATTATAGTTAAAACAATTACAAGTATTAACCAAAAAATCCAATTCATATTATCAACTCCAATTTTATTATATAATAATTTATATCTTTTGACTACTAAAAAAGATGCTAAGCAGCATCTTTCATATTTGGTAAATCATTCACTAGATCATAAAATGATTTTGTAAACAATTTAGTCAATTGACTTAATACTTCTTCATCAGTAACCTTACTTACATAATTTTCATTATTTTCAATTATTTCTTTTAGAACGATATATTCATCACTAGGTTCTTCATTTTCATCTAATACTACAGATAAAAAGTAATTATCATTTTCATAATTTGCTTTTTCTAAAAGCAAACAATTCATATCATTTTCTAATGTTATCACAGAATCTACTTTCATTATTTTCTTAGTCCTCCTATTTCTCGTTCTATATCACGTTCCAATTGATCTAAAGAATCCACTGGTTCATTATTTAATTCAGGTACAGAATTCATATTTGGGGTTTGTTGCATTTTAATATCTTTATAAGTTTCCATCAAATCTTCTGATTTGTTACTAACGTTAATCACATTTTCTGGTGTATCTTCCAATTCATGATAATTTGACAAACTATTAATTCCTGAAACTATCTTATTTTTCAAATTATTTACAGCAGAAACAAACTTTGATTCAGATGCAACTTTGGCAATTTTTTCTGGAGATTTTTTAATTAAACTAGCAATACCATTATTAAATAATAATGCTTTTGGAAAGGCTGAAATAAGAGCACGACGAGTCTTTTTTACTTTTATTTTTTCGTCATTATTATTTAGTTTAGGTTCTTCAGGTGGAATTAATTCTTCATATCCTTTATTAAAGAAATCATCTAATGTTTCTGGAGCATCTTCAATAAATGTTTCATTAGATTCTTTTTCATTTGAAATATTGCTTTGATTTTCTTCTGGTTTTACATCTAAATTAGCTTCTGAAACTGGCACAATTGTAGGTGTTGCAAAAAAATCATCTACAACTTCTTTTTTTTCTTCTTTTTTATTTTCTACTTTTGGTGAATATGAATTAGAAAATAATTTTTCACTATCATATTCTATACCATATTTAGCACATTTATTTTTAAATTCACTTTCACTTCTCAAACTATCTAATCCATAATAAGCAACATCATTTCTAATTTCAGATATTTTTTCTTGTACTTTATTTTTATTTTCTGGTGTTAAAGCAATTTCAGGAATTTCAAGCACTAATTCATTAATTTCTTTTAATAATTTATTTTTAAATCCATTTAAATCAAAACCTTTTAAACTATTTCGGTATTGTTTTTCTTCAGCACGATAAAAATCTAAAGCTTCATTATAAGCTTGTTCACATAAAACTTCTTCCTTTTTTAGTCTTAATGTTTCTTTGGTTCTATCTAAATCTGATAAGTTTTGATTTTTACTTAATTCCCATATTTTTCGACTAACATCAAGCATATTTCTTTTTTGCAATTTCATATTATTTTCTGCTTTAATAAAATTAGTAAAATCAGTAAAATTAGCAATAATTTCTTTAATTTTATTTTCCATATTAGCTTTTTTATTAACATCTGAAAATCTAAAATAATCATCAGAATTGACGATTTCTTCTATGCTAGAAAATTTTTCTGTAAATGAGCGACTAAAATCTAAAATATCTACACTTTCATTTGCTTTTTTCTTTAATTCTACTAATTCATCAATTAATTTATCTAAATCTATGTTATCAGTTTCCTTACTAAATTTCATCGTATCTTTTATAAAAAAACCATTATTAGTAAATTTAGTATATAAGTCTAATTCATTCATATTTACCTATCCCTTCTATTATCAATATTATCATATAGTTGGTTAATTTTCAAGAAAAAAATATCGTTTTCACGATATTATTCATCTTTTTCTTCAGCAACTTTTATAACTTCTTCTCCCTAGTTTGACAGTTTTTGAAAAAAAATCAAAAAAGCCTATATAAAATATAGTTTTTTATGGTTTAGTTATTGCGTATGTATTCGTATGTATGATATAATATATATTGTAAGGTGATGCATATGAGATT
>CALVVG010000021.1 GCA_944363795.1 uncultured Bacilli bacterium
ATATAGAAATAGAATGGAACATTGAATTTTAAGAAATAATGATATTTTTGGACTTTTCCTATTCCTGCACATGGAGGTAAAGATCCTGGTACTCTTTATAAAGATATATATGAAAAGAATATTAACTTAAGCATTAGTTTATATTTGGAAAAATATTTAAGTGAATACGGTGCAACAGTCATTTTAACTAGAAATAGCGATTATGATTTAAGTAATGGTGAAACAAATCATCGTAAAAAAAAAGATTTTGATAATCGAATTAAAATAATAAATAATAAGTATACAGATCTTTATTTATCAATACATTTAAATTATTTGAGTAATGCAAAATATTCTGGAGCTCAAGTTTTTTATAATAACAATAATAAAAATTTAGCAGATATTATCCAGCAAAATCTAAATAATAATTTAAAAAGTAATAGAGAAATAAAAGAAATTCCTACATCAACTTATATGTATAAACGATTAAAAACCAAAGGTGTTTTAATTGAATGTGGTTTTCTTTCTAATTATAACGAAAGAAACAAATTAGTTACTAAAGAATATCAAAAAAAAATAGCTCAAGTAATTGCCAATGCAATAGTAGATTACTATTATAATTAATTAATTAATTAATTCACAAATTAATCACATTATTTTTACATTAAAGACATTAAAAGTTTGTATATTTATTTTGTCGTTTGTGGTATAATGTTTAAAGTAAAGGTGGTTTAGTGTGTGAAGACAAAAACTTTTAAAACATTAGAAGAACAAATTGACATACTTGCAAGTAAAGGTTTAGTCTTTGATGATATTGAAATTGCTAAATCAATTTTATTAAGAGAAAATTATTTCTTTCTGAGTGGTTATCGGCATTTATTTTTAAATAATGATCACAAAACATATATTGAAAATACTAATTTTCGAGAATTATATGCTATGTTTTCTTTTGATCGGCAACTTAGAAATATAATTTTTAAAAACATATTGATTGTTGAGAATAATTTAAAAAGTATTTTAGCATATGTTATGAGTAAAAATCATGGATTTAAAGAAAATAATTATTTAAATCCTCATAATTTTGTTAAGGATTCAAAAAGAACTAGGCAAATAAATGATTTAATAAAAAAAATGAAAAGACAAATTAGTGTAAATGGTAAACAACATTCAGCAACAGCGCATTATTTAATTAATTATGGGTATATTCCTTTATGGGTTGTTGTTAAAGTATTATCATTTGGCATAGTTGGAGAATTATACACTATATTACAATACCAAGATCAAAAAGAAATTGCTGATTGTTTTAACATAGATATTTATAGTATGATTGAATTTTTGCCAATATTAGCTAATTACCGAAATTTGTGTGCTCATGAGGATATATGTTATAATAACCGAACTCAAAAAGTAATAGAAGATACTAAATATCATAAATTATTATATATTCCTAAAGTAAATGACGATTATATTTATGGTAAAAATGATTTGTTTGCTTTAGTAATTATATTAAAATATATATTAAAAGAGGATGATTTTACTTTGTTTATAAATGAAATAAACTATGAAATTGAGAGATTATCCGGTAAAATTGAGGTAATTAAAATAGATAAAGTATTACATGAAATGGGATTTCCAAATAATTATAAAGAGATAGCGAGGTTAGATTAAAATGACAGAAAATTTTAATGAAGAAAAAAACGTTAATAAAAATGATAATTTAAACAAAAAAAGTACTGCTAAAATAATAGCGTACATAATGGTATTTTTTGTTGGTTGCTTAACTATGTATGCAATTATTTGTTTCTTTCCAACATCAATAACGGAATCAGTTATAAAAGAAGAAAGAAATGTTAATATTACTGATAATGGAATTGCTGAAGCAGTAAAAAAAGTTTATGATGCTGTTGTAGTAGTATCAACATATCGTGATGGTACTTATATTTCATCTGGAACAGGTTTTGTTTATAAAAATGATAACGACAAATATTACTTGTTGACTAATTATCATGTTATTGAAAATGGTGATAAAGTGACTGTTACTTTTACAGATGGAAATGTAGTAGAAACTGAAATTGTTGGTCATGATGAATATGCAGATATAGCTGTGTTATCAATAGAAAGTAAGACAGAATTGGCAGTCGCAGAGTTAGGTGATAATTCAGATACACGAATAGGAGATACAACCTTTGCTGTTGGCGCTCCATTAGATAGTGCTTATTCTTGGACAGTTACTAGAGGCATTATTTCTGGTAAAGATAGAATGGTAGAAGTATCAATAAGCAATTCTAATACTAGTGATTATGTAATGAAAGTTTTACAAACTGATGCAGCTATTAATTCAGGAAATAGTGGCGGTCCATTATGCAATTCCAATGGAGAAGTTATAGGAATTACTTCATTAAAATTAGTTAGTGATGGTGTGGAAGGAATGGGCTTTGCAATACCAATAGAAGATGCTATTGGAAAAGCTGAACAAATTATTAATGGTGAAGTTTCTGATTATCCATATATAGGTATATCAATGCTTGACATTGCAAATGCATATTTTTCTCAATATTATAGTTTGATTAGAGAATCTGGCCTAGATAGCGGAGTTATTGTTACTTCTGTTGAAAATGATTCTGCTGCAGATAAAGCTGGTATTAAAGCTAATGATATAATAACGAAAATTAATGGAGAAGAAATTAATAATACTGCTTATTTAAGATATTATTTATATCAACATAATATTGGAGATAAAATTACAATTACAGTTTATCGTAATGGAAAAACCGTGGATTTAGAGGTAACTTTAGGTACTAATAAGCAAACGACTTAGTTGTTGTTTGCTTTTTTTAGAATATTTGTTAAAATAAAATATATATTGTTTTAAGAAAGGAAATATTATAATGAAAAAAGGATGTAGTAAATTACAACGTTTAGGTGCATATATAATCGATTATTTATTTATTTTACTTTTAATTACATTATTGGGGCAAATAAGATTTTTGAATCCAACATTTGATAAGTATTACGAAACTTACGACGAATATATGGAATTGATAGAAAATGTTAATGAAAGTAATGTTTTAGAAATAATTGAAAGTGAAGAATACAGCATAGCTAATTACAATTTATCTAAGTATGGTGTAAGTATGTCTATAATATCTATTTTAGTTTATATTGGTTATTTTGCTGGATTTCAAAAGTGGAATAAAGGCCAAACTTTAGGAAAAAAATTATTTAATATTGAAGTATCTAATGTTAATGAAGGCAATATTAAATGGTGGCAATTAATACTAAGAGAATTTATAATTTATAATTTATGGGCTGAAATTTTATATGTTATCTTTATATTGCTTTTAAGTGCTAATAGTTATTTTGTTATTAGTAATACAATTTTATTTGTAACATTTATAATATCTTTTGTTAATATTTTATTTGTATTATTTCGAAAAGATGGCCGTGGATTGCATGATTTATTAGCAAAAACTATAGTGGTAGAAAGAGTAAGATAATGTCACTTAAAAATGTAAAAGTTTACTTAAAAAAATGGGATAGAGATAATGATGTTATTGAATTTTCAACATCGAGTGCTACTGTAGTTGATGCTGCTAGGGCCTTAAATTGCAAAGAAAAGCTGATAGCAAAAACGATGTCATTTATTGTTGATGAAAAACCAATATTAATTGTTTTAGCTGGTGATAGCAAAATTGACAATCATAAATATAAAAACGAGTTTAAAACTAAGGCTAAAATGATACCAATCAATATGTTAAATGCAATGGTTGGTCATGAAGCTGGTGGTGTATGTCCCTTTGCTATAAATGACAATGTAGCAGTATATTTGGATGAATCATTAAAAAGATTTGATTATGTTTATCCAGCGTGCGGAAGTAGCAATAGTGCCATTAAATTGACTTTAACAGAGTTAGAGCAATATTCCAATTATGTAAAATGGGTAAATGTTAGTAAATTAATAAATTAAAAAGCTGAATATTAGTAGATTCAGCTTTTAACTTGTTCTAATTCGACCTTTTCCTAGTTCTTCAAGTGGAATATTAGTTGTTTTATTAAAATGTATATCAAATAAATTATATCTTATCTTTAATGCAGTAACCATATTTTTATAAACAGCTATAGCATCATCGAAATTATTTGTTTTAATTAAATAATAACATGGTAATAAAAAAATATTTGTTAAATCTTGAGCCATTTGTATCATATTTGGTTCTTGCAATAATAATTTACTAATTATAGGGCCTACATAATCATATTCCAATAATAAATCTAGATATTCTTTTTTTTCTTTTAAATAATTATCTCTAAAGTGTCTTAATGTTGTTAATAAATCACAATCATCTGGTTGATTTAAAATAGTACAAATAATTGTAGTTATATAACATCCAGATCTTTTATATCCTGTTTCTTGTTTGCGGGGAATGAAATAATTGCATGCGACACTTTTAGGATCTACATACTTTCTTTTTTTGGTACAATAATATTCATTACCCCATTTATTATCGTTTAAATCTAATAATAAACATTCTGCACAATAATTTGCCATCAGTTTTCAGCTCCTTTACAAGTGATTTGTATTTTAGCATATTAATTGGTTTTAGTCAAACAACATTTGTGATATAATCTTTTTAAGATGGTGTAAACAATGGCAAGAAGGAAAAAGAAAAAGTACTTAAATAAAATATTAACATTCCTAGTAATTTTGTTAGTTTCTTATTTAGGATATTTCATTAAAGATGAATTTGTTAAAGATACAGATATAAATGTATATAATGGTAGTATAGAGGAAATCCCCGCTTATGATGGCAATAGTTATATATACATTAATGATAATATTCCAAATTTTGAAGAAAAAGATAAAAATTTACAATCTTTTGAATATTATAGCAAATTAGATAAATTAGGAAGATGTGGAGTAGCTTTTGCAAATGTTAGTAAAGATACTATGCCAACTGAGGAAAGAGAAAGAATAAGCGATGTAAAACCAAGCGGCTGGCATACAGTAAAGTATGATATTGTTAGTGGAAAATATTTATATAATCGATGTCATTTAATTGGATATCAGTTGACTGGAGAAAATGCTAATGAAGAAAATCTTATTACTTGTACTAGATATATGAATGCAACAACAATGCTTCAATTTGAAAATGAAGTAGCAAATTATGTTGAAGAAACAAATAATCATGTTTTATATCGTGTAACACCTTATTTTGAAGAAGATAATTTGTTGGCATTTGGTGTACAGATAGAAGCTTATTCTGTAGAAGATAATGGTGAAGGTCTTCAATTTAATGTTTTTATTTATAATGTTCAACCTGGTATTATTATTAATTATGAAACAGGAGATAGTCAAATGGAAGCTTAAAATATTTATTTAAGCTTTTTTTATATAAATAAGTTGACATCATAAGTAGCACGTGCTAAAATAAATTTAGAAGGTGATAATATGAAAAATATAATTGATGAAATAAGAAAAAAGCAAGATGAAATTATAGTGATGATTAATTCAACTTTTGATAGCATTATTAGTGAAATTTCAAAATGTGATAATTGTACTATAAGTGAAGATGCTGAGTATGAAGCAATTTACCCTATTACTAATACTACGGGATTAAAAGGAAAAAAAGTTATTGCTGTTATATTAAATAATAAAAGGATAATCAGTCCAACTTGGAAAAATGTTGTTAAAATAATATTAGAAGATGCAATAAAAGATGAAATAAAATTAAAAAAATTAAATAATTTATGTGATAAATTATTAGGAAGAAAGAGAATTAGATTATCAAATACTCCTGTAGATATGAGAAGCCCATTAAAATTAGCAGATAATATTTATGTAGAAACACATTATGATACAGAAACACTTATGAATTTTTTATTACAAATTTTAAATGAAATATCTTATGATTATAGTTTAGTAAAAGTTGTTATTAAAAATTAATAAGTTTATAATAATGTAAAAATAACCTTTTACCCTTATCAACATATAATATTTTAGGTGATAACATGGAAAATAGAGCTGTGAAAAAAGTGGTAATTGATCCTGGACATGGTGGAGAAGACCCTGGTACAATTGCTAACGGAATAACTGAAAAAGAATATACTTTAAAAATTAGCGAATATATTCATAATCGGTTAGATGAAATGGGTATACCTAATGAATTAACAAGGGAATCAGATGTTACTTTAGACAGTAATAGTAGGCCTAAAAAAGTTCAAAGTTTTTATGGTAATGGTGATGATGTAATAGTTGTATCTAATCACATAAATGCCGGAGGTCGAGCAGTTACGTTGTCAATCTAAAAAGCTACGTATAATTAAAGATATTAAATAATACAATAATATCTTTTTAATTTATGTAATATTAGTATAAAATTATACTATATAGTTGAAAAAATATAATATAATGTAGTATAATATACTATAAGGTGATTTGATGAAAACTAAAGATGAAATTAAAGGTAATTTAACTTTAAAAGGATGGACTTTAACTGAAATAGTTAATGAAATAAATAGAAGAAGAAAAATTAGCGGATTGAAAAAAACATCAGTATCTAATGTTTCTAATAAAATAAATAGAGGAACAATAAAATACGATGAAGTAAAAGAAATAGCAGATATAATTGGCTGTTCTTTAGAGTGGAGGGACAAATAAATGAAAAAAATCAGAGTTTTTGAAACGTTTTCTGGAATAGGTGCACAAGCTAAAGCTCTAAAAAACATAAATGCAAATTATGAAATTGTTGCCACCTGTGATTGGTTTATTAATGCAATTCTTGCATATGATGCAATACATTGTGGAGATATAGAAATAGATGTTCCAAGCTATGAAGAACAACTTAAATATTTAGAACAATTTACATTTAGTAAGGATTCTGTTAAACCATGCAACATTAGCGGATTAACAAAAAAAGAAATTGAGAAACTTTATATAGCACAAGTTAGAACCAAAAATTTAGGTTCTATTATAGAATTGCATAGCGATAAAATACCAGAACATGATTTGTTGACATATTCTTTTCCTTGTCAAGATTTATCTACTGGTGGTAAGACTTTAGGCATGAGTAAGGGTTCTGGAACAAGATCGGGTTTGCTATGGGAAATTGAAAGAATTTTGAATGAATTAAATTCAGAAAATAGGTTGCCAAAATATCTGCTGATGGAAAATGTAAAAGCAATATTAGCGCCTTCTAATAAAAAAGATTTTGATATGTGGAAAAGTTTTTTGAAATCTTTAGGATACGATAATGAAGTTATGACATTGTCAGGAATTGATTTTGGTGTTCCTCAGGATAGAGAAAGATGTTTTATGGTGAGTATATTAAATGGGAAGGCAGATATAGAAAAAAATCTTAAAAAGAAAAGATTTCCTAAAGATAGAATTAAAGATTTTTTGAAATTAAATTATGATAATTCTATTTATAAGAAAGAAGCTGATGAAGCACAATTACCAAGAACCGAATCAAGGGAAATTATGTGGAATATAAATAAAAGAGATTTAAACAATTTAGATTATTTTAATACAATTACGTGTAATATGGATAGACAGAATAATGCTGGAATGGTTTTATATAATGGTCCTAAAGGAGATTCTTATAGATTGTTAACTACAAGAGAAGCATTTATGATGATGGGATTTACTGAAGAAGATTTCGAGAATGTTAACAATCTCGGTTTAAGTTATAGAAAGATGGTAAAATTAGCAGGTAATTCTATTATAGTTCCGATTCTAGAAGCAATATTCAAGGAGATGTTTAAAAATGAAAGATAAAAAGAAAGAAATAATTGAAATACATATTGATGAAAAATCATTATATTATGGTATAACAAACGATTATTCAAAAGGACAAACGTCTACTATATCTACACCATTGAACCAAGCCAAAGACCCAAGGAAATGGAAAAATGATATTTTAAGTCTTTCACAATGTAGGTGCAAATACAAAGGGAAAATTCCTAATGGATTATTGCATAAATGTTTATTCAAATCAAAAGCATTAGAAACTAGTGTATCTGATTTATTTGTTTTTGATAACTTATATGTTGATGGAAAAAAATTGGATTGTAAATATCAATTTTGTATCTATTTTAAACAAGAAAATAGTGAATATACAAACAATGGAAAAATTAATACTCATAAGGGTAGAATAAAATTACATTATCAAAAGTCAATGTATTATAAAGATAATAAATTTAATATTGATAACAAAAAAGTTTTAGAGGCAATATTTATTCAAAATGGTGGGTTTGCGTATATGGTTAGAAATTTTGAATATAATAAAGTTAATAATAGTTTAAATTTTGTGACTTCAATTGTAGGTCCAGGTGGAATGCCTTTGTCTGCTGTATTTTCAAGAAAAAAGGGTATAGGAAAAAAATATGCACATTTTGATTACAACCCTGAAACCATAGATTATCTTATTTCAATAAGTCAGGCAAACTATACGGGTGAAGATGCAATAGTTAGTATCAAAAAGGCAAATGTAACTAGAGAAAAAAATGGAAAATTAGGTGAACAAATAATCGCAGATTATTTAAAAAAAGAATTATTAGATATGGAAGATTTTTATCATGTTAGTAAAGAACATGCGCTATCTCCATATGATATGGAATATACATTAAATGATATTAAATATTACGTGGAAGTTAAAGCTACACAATCTGATAAAATTAATTTTTATTTATCACCTGGAGAAATGAAATTTATGGAAGAAAATAAAGAAACTTATATATTGTATATGGTTACAAATGTTAGGGATAGTAAACCCAATATTAAAAAGTTTACGTATAAAGATATTTTAAAATTAAAATCAAAACCAACATCAGCAAGATTCTCTATTTGATTAATTTATTATAAAAAAAATAAAACATACCTTTGAATATAGGAGGTATGTTTTTAAATAAAATAATTTACCTAAAAAGTAAATTAAAATCTTTTATTTTTTGAAAGTATATGATATAATTTAATTAACCAATTACGTTAATCAAAAGAAAGGAGAGTTAAATGGAATTAACGTATAAAACAACAAAACTGCAAAAGTTATGTGAAGACCCATCGAATAATAGAGAATTGGTTAAAAAATATGGTGCTGAAGTAGCTAATAAGTTACCAAGAAGAATAAAAGAATTAAAAGCATTTAACTCTTTAAATGATGTTCCCACCTCACTGCCATATAGAAGGCATAAGCTAAGTGGTGATTTAAAGGATTGTTTTGCTGTTAATATTACTGGACAATATAGATTAATTTTTAGACAAAAAGAGAATAATATAATAATAGAAGATTTAAGAGAAATAAAAGAAATAGAGATAATGGAGGTGTCTAAGCATTATGAGTAATTTTAATAAATTTGAAGAATATGTAATAGCACCAGGGGAGACAATTTTGGAGTTATTGGAAGTTAATTATATGAGTCAGTTAGATCTTGCAGATAAGACAGGCATTAATAAGAAAACAATTAATGAGATAATAAAAGGTAAAGCACCTATAACAACTTCAACTGCATTGAAATTAGAATATGTATTTAATATTCCAGCTAGTTTTTGGAATAATTTAGAAAGTAGTTATAGAGAATCTTTAGAACGAAAAAAAGATATGGAATCAATAAAAGAAGATGAAAAATATTTAGCTGATATTCCATATGCTGAAATGGCAAAACGTAATTGGGATTGGATTGAAAAAACAAGAGATTCAGTTGAAAAAGTGATAAATTTAAGAAAATTCTTTTCTGTTGCATCTCTTGCTTTTGATACAGATTTAAAAAGAAAGTTAGCGTTTAGAAAAAGTAATCATGAAAACTTTTCTTTTGAATCATTATATTGTTGGTTGAGATATGGAGAAATTCAATCTAATAAAACTGAAATAGCAAAATTTAATGTTGAACTTTTAAAAGAAAATGTAAAAAAAATAAGGGAACTGGCAAACAAACCTTTTTCAGAACAATATGAAAAAATAAAAGATTTATTATCTGAATGTGGCATTTCATTAGTTTTTGAGGCACATTTACCACATACTTATGTTAATGGTGTATCATATAAAGTAACTTGTGATAAAGCAATTATAATGATAAGTGATAGGGGTAAGAAAGATGATATATTGTGGTTTACTTTATTTCATGAAATCGCACATCTTTTAAAGCATAGTAGAAAAGAAGTTTTTATAGATTTAGAAAATGATGAAAAAAATGATATAGAAAACGAAGCAGATGAATTTGCTAGAAATATTTTAATACCAAATGAAGTGTATGATAATTTTATTAGAACTAATTATGTATTTAATGAAAGTATTATAAAAGAATTTTCTAAGAATAATAATATTTCAACTGGTATTGTTGTTGGTAGATTACAAAAGGATGGAAAAGTTGGGTGGAATGAATTTAATAGTTTGATTACTAGAATATAAATTGTAGTAAAGGAAGTGAAAATATGAGCTTAATGGATATATTAACAATTTCATCATTAGTGGTAGGTATAACTTCAATTGTATTGGCTGTATTTTCGATGATATCAGCAAACAATTCTGAAAGAAGAAGCCAAGAAAATTTTGAAAAAACACAAAAAATGATGAATGAAATTTATGATAAAACAAAAGATTTATTACATGAAATAGATAATAAATCATCTGCTATAAGTGGTATGGTTGAGAAAAATCAAACTCAATTAACAACTTTATTTAGTAATGTTTTAGATAAAGCATTACCAAGCCAAGAAAAAGAGTTAGCAACAATGTCGCAAGAAGATATTGATAAAATAATAAAAGAAAATAATACAATAGATTCTAACAAGTTGGCTATGCAACTTTTGCCAGAACTAATTAAAAATCCAGATAGTTTAGAAAAATTAGTTAGTATTTCTGAAAAAATGAACAAAAACAAATAATATATTTATATCATTACATCTTTAATAAAGTCATAGATTTTATTAGAGGTGTTTTTTTCATGCAAAAAAATAAAAAAATAGTTTATTTAGAAGATAAATTTAATAATGGGAAAAATATAAAGGATATTTTAATAGAATATTTAATAAAAAAAATAAATAATGATCAGATTTCTTTTTAGATGATTTGTGTTTTTTGAAAAATGATGGTAACATCAAATTGTCTTAGAAAGGAATCTAGTGAATTAAAAAATAAGAAGGAGGGAAAATGTATAATAATTTACTAGAAAATTATGAGTATAAAGCAGGAATATATATAAGATTATCTCAAGAAGACCGAGATAAAAAATATGAATCTGAAAGTGAAAGTGTAATTAATCAAAGAGACATTTTAATGAGTTACATTAAAAATAATGGTTTTACTTTTGTAGAAGAGTATGTTGATGATGGATATTCTGGAACTAACTTTGATAGACCAGCTTTTAAAAAGATGATAAAAGATATTAATGATAAGAAGATAAATTTAGTTATTGTTAAGGATTTATCAAGATTAGGTAGAGATCATGTTAATACAGGATATTTTATGGAAAGATTTTTTCCAGAGAATAGAGTGAGGTTTATTTCAATTATGGAAAGTTATGATAGTGCTAAAGTTCAAGCTAGTAATGATTCTTCAACTTTTATAGTTGCTTGTAATGATTATTATAGTAAACAAAATTCTAATAAGATAAGAGATGTATTACGTTCTAAAAAAATTCAAGGTAAATATATTGGTAGTGTTCCATGTTATGGATATATGAGGGATCCTGAAGATAAAGGTCATTTAATCCCAGATCCTAATACAGCGCCTATAGTAAAAGATATATTTAGTTGGTTTATATCTGGAATGAGTATTTCGGATATAGCATCAGTATTAAATACTAGAGGAGTCTTAACTCCTAGTGCTTATAAAAAAATAAATTTAAGTAGTGATGATAGACGATTAAATGAATGGTGTTCTACTTCAATAAGGAAGATATTAACCAATAGAATGTATACTGGTGATATGGTGCAAAACACTCAAATTAAAGTTAATTATAAAAGTAAGAAAAGAATTAATCTTGATAAAAGTTTATGGATTATAGTTGAAAATACTCACAAACCATTAGTAGACAGACAAGTTTTTGAAACAATTCAAAAAAATAGATTAGTAATACCAAAAACAAAAACATATAGAGAAAAAAGATTGTTTGAAAATTTATTATTTTGTAAAGAATGTGGTAATTATTTAAGTATAAGTCATAAAAAGAAATACGATTATTGGACTATAAATTGTAATAAATATGCTAGGGATCCTAAAAAACATAGATGTGAATCTCATTTTATGCCATATGATGAATTAGAAAAATCTTTATTAAAACGTATAAAATCTACTGTTTCTAAATACATTAAAAATATATCAATTGAGGATATAAATAAAAAACTAATTAAACAGGCAGAGTTATTAGAGAAAAATAAGAATAGCGAATTAATTAGATTGAATAAAGAAAAAGAAAAACACATAAAAAAACTAAATGTGTTAGTATTCGAGATGTTTGGAAAAATAGATGAAGAAACTTTTAATAGATTAATGGATATTGAAGACAAAGCAATAGTAGATATTGTAAAAAAAATAAAAGAGTTAGAAAATAAGAGAGATAATTCTAAGGAACAAATAGAAAAACTTCCTGATTATACAAAAACAATAAAAGAATTTTTAAATATAAATAATCCAAGCAGAGATTTATTGTTTGCTTTAATAGATAGAATTGAAATAGATAAAGATAGAAATATACAAATTACATATAAGTTTAATCTTATAGATGAAGATAAATATGAATATGATAAATAATTATTTTTTTTAATTCAGTTGCTACGTATTTTTTGTGACCGAGGTGGTGATGGTGCAGAAATAATATATTCGCTTAGAAATGACGATACTTTTTCATCGAAGATAGCTAAAGAATTAGAAGTTTCTGGTCAAAACGTGCGAAAATATTATCAAAGAAGACTTCCCAGTAATCCCGCTAAAGATTATTATTATATTTTAAGAGATACGCCAAATAATGAAACTGTAATTGTGGAATATGGATTTGCAGATTCCAAAGGTGATGATGTAAATCAATTAAAAAATAATTGGGAAAATTTAGCTGAAGCGGTTACTAAGGCAATTGTTGAATATGCTGGAGGTGTTTACCAAGCTCCTAGTGGTTCAAATTACTATACGGTTAAAAGTGGGGATAGTTTGTGGAGCATTTCGAAAAAATACGGAATAACAGTAGATGAATTAAAAGAAGCTAATAATTTAAGTAGTAATTTATTAAGTGTTGGTCAAAACTTATTAATTCCTAGTAAAGAAACAAATGTTACTACAGATGAATATGTAGTTGTAAAGGGAGATACTTTATATGGAATTGCTAACAAATTTAATACAACTGTTGATAATTTAAAGTCTATAAACAAATTAACAACAGATGCCCTAGCTATTGGCCAAATTTTAAAAATTCCTATGAATAATAGTAATACAAATATCTATAAAGTAGAAAAAGGAGATACTTTATATAAAATAGCCCAAAAATATAATATAACTATAGATCAATTAAAAAATGCCAACAATTTAAATAATAATATATTGAGTATAGGTCAAGAACTAAAAATTCCAATTAACACTTCAGAAAATGTTACTTACACTATAAAAAAAGGAGATACATTGTATAGTATAGCTAAAGAGTTTGGTACTACAGTAAGTGCTTTAACTGACTTGAATAATTTATCTACAACAGTACTATCTATAGGTCAAAAATTATTACTACCATAAAAAATGTTGTTAATTTAAAAACAACATTTTTTTTATTGTGTGACTTACATGTTAAGTCATCAAAAAAATACTAGTTAAACAATCATTTAACCAGACTAGAACAAAATGATTGTATGCTAGTATTTTATCTTTACAAATTATATTAAAATATGACATTTAAACTTCTTTCTTTTTCTTCTTTTTCTTTTTATTTATTATTGTTAAATGCGGGAATGCTTTAACAATTCTGTTATACATAAAAAGATTATTATGTATAAACTTTTTTATAGCATTACTAATTTCTTCAGTTGAATCCTTTTTAGTATTTCTAGTGATAGTTTTAATATTAAATACAATATTAGAAGAAATAATTATATCTACGATAAAAATACTCATTAAAATAATAGCTATTATGACTAAGAAATTAGAATTAAATTGATTTAGTATGTTTAATAAAAATGGATTAGTAATTTTTATTAATAAAATTCCAAAAATACCAAAAATAACTAATGTTTCCAAACAAATTCTGCCATTTATATTAAATTTCATATTTGTGTAATCCCACCATCTTAATTTAAAAATTTTTTCTAAAATAAAACTTACAAAATATTCTAATATTCCACAAATGACCATAGATAAAATAAACAAAATAATAATATTATTTTCATAATTAGTTAATAGTAGTGTTAATAAAATACTTCCTGCACCATATATTGGACAATAAGGGCCAATTAGAAATCCTCTATTAACAAAACGTTTATGTTCATATAATGAAAGTAATACTTCTAATGACCAGCCTAGTATAGAATATATTATAAATAATATAAAGCACTTATAAAACATGTTCTCACCTACTAGATTAATTATACTAAAAAAAATTTTTTAATGCAATTGTTGACATACACCCGAATCGGGAATATAAAAACAATGGCTTTTGTATCTTCCTGCTAATTCTTGGTCATACCAAGTAGATTTACAAGAACTATTTCCTGAAGGTGCATAAAACCATAAAGCATTAGTTGCGGGATAATAATATTCTCCACGTAATATTCTTTGAGCAAGTTGCTTTTCAGTTGTTGTGGCTGCGGCATTAAATAATGAACTATTAACTCCTACAAATTGATTCGGTTGATAAACAGCGTCATAGATACTATCAATATTTTTAAATGTTAAACAATCTGCCAATACTCTATTGACAACAACATTGCCAACCATTAACATTCCTAAATCTCCTTCGCTAAGAGCTTCTGCTCGCATTATTCTAGCTAATAAATCTACGTCATTATCTGTATAATTTATTATCATAATTTATCACCTGGTTTATTTTATGTTTGTTACCAAAAATGTTTAACTTTTTATAGATATTTGTAATATTATATGTTATAATAGTTTTGTCTTTATGTAGGGGTGTAGTATAATGGTAGAATAGAGGTCTCCAAAACCGAAGTGCTTTTAAATGCTTTTTCCCCCTATTTTATTTGAAATATTTTTAATATTTCATTTGTCATTTATTATAAATTGTGCCAATTTTTGTGCCACATTTCTTATTTGTATTATTTGTAATAAAAATTTATGAAAATTATAAAAAAATATGGTATAATTATTTGTGTTGGGAAGTGGCACAATTTCAATTTAGGGAATTAGTTTAATGGTAAAACAGTGGTCTCCAAAACCATTGACAAGTGTTCGATTCACTTATTCCCTGCCAGAATGTATGTTCGATTTTTTGCTTAATTTAAGTAAAAAATCTTTTTTTAAAAAAAATAGTTTTATAAAAAACTATTGAATGTTATAACCAAGTTTGTTTAATGCTAATATAGTAAATGGTGATAATTCTTTTTTATTTAGTTCATTTATATTATACCAATTTGCACCATCTGAATCTAAACCATCAGCCACATTTTTTAAATCATTTTCATTTGTTTCTACTGTATATAATATTCCTATGTGGTGTAAGTCTTCCCATAAGTCAGGCTCTATTTCCCATTTTATATTTGTAGCAACGATATCCATTAAATTATAATTTGTAATGTTTATACCTGCTTCTTCCATAATTCTCAACATTCCTTTCCGCTTCACTTTGTTTGCTTTAGCCACAAACGAACATGAAAATATTTATTATTT
>CALVVG010000022.1 GCA_944363795.1 uncultured Bacilli bacterium
TTTATGGGACTTTTTATTTATTAAATTAAAAAAGAAGATGTATAGAAAATAGATTATCTATTTTCTAACATCCCCTTAAAATTAACTATTTTTTATTATCTCTAAATTATTTTTTATTCTTTCATTATCAGGATTTATTTCTAATGCTTTTGTTGCATAAAGTATGGCTTTTTCTTTATTACCTATATTATAATAAGCTAACGACAGTAAATCATCAATGGTTTCATCAAAACTAAATACTTCATTTATATATGTTTTATAATTAATAGGAATTCTTTTAGCTTGTTCACAATATGTAATTACATTTTGCCAGTTTTGCTCTTTATAATATAATAGCGCAATTTCCACTAAAGGGTCCCTTAAATAAGGAGCTTCTAATATTGCTTTTTTAAGCCATTCTTTAGCTTCTTTATTATTATTTAAAGCTTGGTAGCATCGTGCTATAAACCGCATAGATGCACATCGTTCATCTTTCCAAATAGCTTTTGGTAATGTTAAATGCCGTTTTAACATACTAATAGCTTCTTCCCATTTTCCATAATACATATATTCTCTTCCCAAGTAATGTGTATTTCTATCATTATTTGGATCTTCTTTAACAGATAATTCCAATAATGGTAAATATGAACTTCGAGATTTAGTATTATCTGGATAATGATTTATTATTAATTCATCTGTAGTTTTATAATATTCATTTTCTCCTTGATAAGAAAGAATTTCATGAACAGGATTTACCCATTTGTAATTATGTCTAGCATGAATTTTATCAGAATAAAAACTTACTTTAGGTCTATCATGATTATCTAAACTCCAATTATATACATATCGTAACCTTGTTGTTTTATTATCCCATACTTTTTCTATTGCTTTTCTCCATCCCGGCATCAGTACTTCATCTATATCTAAGCAAATACAAACATCTATATCTTCTGGCACTAACTTTAACGATTCATTTCTGGCAACATCAAAGCGAAAATTATCAAAACTTTTTTGTTTAATAATAACATTAGCTTTTTGCAATTTAGAAATGCTATCATCCACGGACCCTGTATCCAATACACAAATACAGTCTGCGTCTTTAATTGAATTTAACCATCGATCAATAAATTTACTTTCATTTTTACAAATGGCATATACACATATTTTAATATTTTCCATATTAACTTAACTATGGTCCCGTTGGTCCTGTCGGTCCTGTTGCCCCTTCTGGTCCTGTTGGTCCTGTTGGCCCTGTTGGTCCTGTTGCTCCTTCTGGCCCTGTTGGTCCTTCTGGTCCTGTTGGTCCGGTTGCTCCTGTTGTTCCAGTTGCTCCAGTTGGTCCGGTTGGACCCGTAGGTCCTGTTGCTCCGGTTGCTCCTGTTGGTCCTGTTGCTCCCGTTGATCCGGTTGGTCCCGTTGAACCTGAAGCTCCTGTTAAACCAGTTGGTCCTGTTGCTCCTGTTGCCCCTTCTGGCCCTGTCGGTCCTGTTGGCCCTGTTGGTCCTGTTGCTCCTTCTGGCCCTGTTGGTCCTTCTGGTCCTGCTGGCCCTGTCGCTCCTATTGTTCCAGTTGCTCCTGTTGGTCCGGTTGGACCCGTAGGTCCTGTTGCTCCGGTTGCTCCTGTTGGTCCGGTTGCTCCCGTTGATCCGGTTGGTCCCGTTGAACCTGAAGCTCCTGTTAAACCAGTTGGTCCTGTTGGCCCGGTTGCTCCTTGTGGAATAATTAAATTTAAAAAGAAATTAGGCGATGCTCCAGTTATTGACGCTGATGCAGTAGGCCCAGTTGCAACGGTACCAATACTTAAAGAAACACTTGGACCCGTAGGTCCTGTTGGACCTGTGGGGCCAGTTACTCCAGTTGCACCTGTTGGTCCTGTGGGGCCTGTTGCTCCTGTGGAGCCAGTTACTCCAGTTGCTCCTATTGGTCCTGTTGCTCCTGTTGGTCCTGTGGGACCTGTTGCTCCTGTTGCTCCTGCAGGTATCGAAAACCTTAAAACAGCATTTTCATTTGTTCCAACATTAGTAACTTCAGCCTGTGTTCCTGGAGATGTTGTTACCGTTACACCAGCAGTAATAGTAGCAGGCCCTGCTGGTCCTGTTGGTCCTGTTGGTCCAAAACAACAACAAGGTTGCTCTAAACCTGAACATTGAACTTTTTTTACTGCTTTTTCATAATTATTCACATTATACCTCCTTTCTATATAAGATATGCAAATAATTAATAATTAGAAATAATATTTATCTAATATTAATTTGCTATAATATTACTTTTGTAATATAATTTAGTACATGTGAGGATTAAATGAAAAAAGAAGTTTATACAATTTTTAAAATGTATTGTTACCAATATAAACTTAGTAATTATAAATCAAAAAAATTATGGAATATAATTAGACCAATTTGTTATCACAAAGAATTTTTAATAAGATTACAAAAACCGTTTTGGCATCACGACATTAAAACCTTAGGAGAGCACATAATATGCGATGCTATAGTAACGTATAAAATAATTGACAAACTAAATAAAAAAAATAAAAATTCATTAAATATTAACTTAGCAGTGATTATCGCTATGTTTCATGATTTATATGAAAAACCTTGGCAAAATAATTTAGAATTACCTAAAAGAAAATTTAAAAATAATCATGGATTTACACACCCTATAGAAGCAATAACTAACGCTATTACTTGGTTTCCAAATTACTTCAAAAATGATAAAGATGCTTTAATTATAATTGATGGCGTAATCCATCATATGTTTCCATTTCCAGTTAGAATTATTGACAACAGCATAGAATTAAATAATCAAGATAAATTTAACAATTTAAATGATAAATATAAAAAAATTATTAAATTATCTGCAAGTATAGGTAAAATTGGAAACTTTTCTTTAAGAAAATCTTTTTATGTTGAAGGACAAATTATGTCAAAAGCTGACAAAATTGTAGCCATAAAAAAAGACCTCAAAAGTATTAATGGTTACATTTCATTCTTAACTGGTAAAAATAATAATTTACTTCAAAAAGCCAAAAAATAAATATTATGCTTAAGCATTTTATACATAAAAAAAACACATTCCGACAAAAGTGTTTTTTTATTATTATATTAATAGCATAGCTTTTATATTTTACTTACTTGATAAACTTCAACATCAACATTTGTTTCTTGACCGAATAAATCAATTATTATATTTAATCTATTATTTTCTAAATCAATACTATCAACTTTACCACTCATACCATTAAATGGACCATCTATAATATTTACATTATCTCCAACAGATATATCATTTTCAATATTTACCCTACTCATTCCCATATTAGCCAAAATTCTATCTATTTCTTGTGGTAATAATGGAGTTGGTTTTGCACCTTTTCCGCTAGAACCAATAAATCCTGTAACACCAGGTGTATTTCTAACAATATACCAAGCTTCATCAGTCATAATCATTTCAACTAAAACATAACCAGGAAACATTTTTTTAACTTTTTCTTTTTTTACACCATCTTTAACTTCTACTTCAGTAGTTTCAGGAATAATTACTCTAAAGATATAATCTTGCATTCCCATAGATTCAGTTCTAGCTTCTAATTTCTCTTTAACTTTACTTTCATGACCTGAATAAGTATTTACTACATACCATTGTTTTTCCATTATTAAATACCTCCTACAATTACTGACATAATTAAATTTAGTAACATAAAAATAGCACATAAAATAGCACATAAAATTATAGTTGATATAGTATATTTTATTACTTCTTTAGCTGATGGCCACTTTACTAATTTTAATTCTTTTTTTACTTCTTTAAAATACCCATCATTATTTTTCACTTTTTCCTTTTTCTTAACATCTTTTTTTTCAACTTTCTTTGAGCTTTTAGCCATTTTAAAAACCTCCATTAAAAAAACACTTTCGTGTTCATATGTAATATATCATAATATTTATTAAAATTCAAGCAATTTTATAGTTTTTAACTTTGCTTTAATTCTTTGAATTGTATTATCTATTTGCTTGGGAGTTTTATTTAAAACATTTGCTATTTGAGTATAATTATAATCTTTTAACATAAAAGAATACACTTCATATTCAAATTTTGACAAAACTTGTTTTATTCTTTCACTAGATATATTGATTTTTTCAATATTAATAATTTTGGTATAAGGATCATTTCTTAAATCTTTGATTACTTCCATAAAAGAAATATCTTTATTCATCATTAAACTATCTAATGAATAAGAATAATTAATTAATTGATTATTTTTATTATTTAATTTATGGATATATTTTTTTATGCTTCTATCAACTAATAAGTAAGCAAAAGTCGATAATTTAGCATTTTGATTTAAATCATAATTTAATATTGCATGCAATAGTGCTATCAATCCTTCAGAATATAGTTCTTGATAATAGGAAGAATTAAAATTATTTATGTTTATATTTTTACTAATGGTTGTTTTAATTATATAATTATATTTTTCTAAAAGATACTCTTGAGCTTTTTCATTAGCTTCCTGAGCTAAATATATCATTTCATATTCATTATTATCTATCATTTTTTTCTACCATTTTATATATTAATATACCTGCTGCCACAGAAGCATTTAAGCTTTCTACTTTTTTATCAATAGGTATACTAATTAAAAAATCACTATTTTCTTTTATGATTTTACTTATACCTTTACCTTCATTGCCTATTATTAAAGCTTTTTTTCCACTATAATCCACTAAAGAATAATTAGTTCCATCCATATCTGCAGCATAAATAAAGTATCCCATGGTTTTTAATTTATTTATGGTATCACTTATATTACTTACCATAACTATTTTAACATAATTAATTGTCCCAACACTAGTTTTTATAGCAACGTCAGTTACTTTAACGCTTCGATCTTTAGGAATAATTATTGATTTTATTCCCGCAGCAGCACAAGTTCGAATAATAGCACCAAAATTATGAGGATCTTCTAAATGATCTAAAATTACTACAAAATCGCCCTCTATATCTTTTAAAGTATAATAATCATACTCATAAATATCAATTATTACTCCCTGATGATTTTCTTTTGTTAATTTATTTAACAATTGATTATCAACTTTTTCAAACTTTATCCTATTTTTTTTACAATAATCTATTACTTCAACTCTAGATGTCATTACTTTTTTTATTTTCTTACAATCTAATTCTTTTAAAACATTCATACCATAAGCTAGCATAATTATTCCTCACAATCTTTTTCAAATTAAACTACTTAAACTATATAATAAATATGTAAATTTATCAATAAAAAAGCAAATTACAATTAATTTCTAAAATATATTTTTGTATAATAAATAAACTAAGAGTATTACTTTTTCTTTCTTCTTAAAATAGGTCCTTTATCAAACTGATTATTTTGTTCTTTTGATTCTCGATTATTTAAATCATTATTACTATCTTCTACCATTTGCTCTTGATTATCATTATGACGATTAACTTCAAAAATAGTTTCATTTTTAATTTTAATGGATCTATTATTTATATCGATAGATCTATTAACTTTATTTTCTATATTAATTAATGCTTCTTGTAATTTTAAAGTTTTAACCATTTTATTCCATGCCATAATAACTTTCTTTTTTTGTATTTCAACTGGCAACTTAGATAAATATCCAGTAATTTTCAAAATAGTAATATCATCACATTTATCATTAATTTCAAAGTAAACTTCACTAAATTCGTTACCATTAATAATGACTATGCTTTTAGAATTGAGCATTCTTTGTTCAAAACGCAATTTTACAACTAAAGCATTTAAAGCTGTTGGATTTTTTTCATATTCTTGTTTTTCAATTGTTGATAATTCTTCTAAAACTCCCAAAATATTCAATTGATCTATTATTATTTTTCGATTATTATTATATGTAATAGTTTTTTCAAACATGTTCAATACATTATATATGGGTATCAAAAATAGTAAAAGTTCTTTTTTGATAAGATTAGCTCCCAATCTTTTTTTTAATTCATAATATTTTATTGTATCAATTTTATAACCAACATCTGACAGATCTTTATATAATTTTAATTCTCTCGATATTTCAATGCAAAAACTTGTAATTATTGTCCAAATATAAAATAACAATAATTCCATAATAATATTCCCCCCTTTTAATTAGTTTTATAATAATATTTTTTAATGTTTGTTCTTTATTTTAACATAATACTAATTATTTTCAAAAAATTATTAAACAAATTTACTTTTATATATGTTCCAGTTATCTGGTTATTTTTTTTTATGGTGCTGGAAGCAGGGATCGAACCTGTGACCTATGCGTTACGAGGGCATTGCTCTACCAACTGAGCTATTCCAGCACAACTTTATTTTATCAAAATTATTTTAATAATTCAATTGTTATGTTACAATAAAATGCAGGTGATTTAATTGTTTAAAAATACAATAGATAACAAAAGATATTATACTCTAAATTGTTTTTTCAAAAAAAAATTTAAGAAAAAAGTTATTAAAATTCCTTTAGATATAAATAGTGGGTGTCCCAATCAATTAAATGGTGGTTGTATTTTTTGTTCTAACAGAAGTGTATCCAATATTAGTGATTCTACTTTAGATATTGTTGAACAATTTAACAAAGTTAAAAATATTTTAGAAAAAAAGTGGCCAAATAGTTTATATATTCCTTATTTTCAATCTGGAACAAATACAAATATCCCCATTCAAAAATTTAAAAATTTTGTTGATAAACTCTTAGTTATCAACAAAGTAGTTGGACTATCTATTGCTACTAGGCCAGATGCAATATCCGATGAATGGCTTAATTATTTTGATGAATTAAATAAAAAAACATTTCTTACCATTGAGCTAGGTTTACAATCAAGTAATGATAATACACTTAAATATATAAATAGAGGACACACATGTAAAGATTTTTCCGATACTGTAGTAAAATTACAACAAAAAAACATTTTTACTGTAGCTCATATAATTAACGGACTGCCATATGAAACAAAAACTGATATGATCAACACTATAAAATATTTAAACAAATTAAACATAAATGCAATAAAAATACATATGCTATTTATTTCTAAAAATACTAAATTAGCTACTATATACCATGATACAAAGTTTCATATTTTATCTAAAGATGAATATATTGATATTGTCTGTGAGCAATTACAATATTTAAACGAAAATATTGTAATTGAAAGAATTACTGGAGATCCAATTATTGGTGATCTGATTGAACCACAATGGTTAACAAAAAAATTTGTTATATTAAATGATTTAGATAAAGAAATGGTTAAAAGAAACATTTATCAAGGGGATTATGTTAATCATTAATCTCTTTTCTTTCTCTTATTAAAATTCCTTTTTTCTTTTTGTTTAAAAATTCTTTTATTTTTTTATGAGCTCTTTCTGTACTAGACCATAATAACCATTCTTCTGTTGGTCCAGAAGCATTGTTATCGGTAATAATACGCACTCTATCACCACTTTTTAATTTGTGATTAAAATCAACGTAATGACCATTTACAATTGCAGCAGCCATATTATTTCCAATTTCTGAATGAATTTTATAAGCAAAATCAATTGGAGTTGCCCCTTCTGCTATTTCAATTATTTTACCATTTGCAGTTAATACTTCAATTTTTTCGGACAATTCTCCTTTTAATAGATTAACAAATTCTTGATTATTATTAGCCATTTTATTAGCTTCTAATATTGTTTTTAAAATCGGATATTGTGTTTTTAATGATTCTTGCATTATTTTAGTACCATTTTTTATGTCTTCATGCCAAAACACTGTAATTCCATATTGAGACATTTGATCCATAATATAAGTTTTTAATTGCATTTGTATAAGTTTATCATCAGGACCTACAACTGTAGTATGTAGAGCTTGATAATGATTAGGTTTTGGTTGCCCAATATAGTCTTTTAAATGTTTAGGAATATGCTTAAAATTTTCATGAATATAACGTAATGACAAATAACATTCATCAATATTATCTAGTATTATTATAAAAGATAATAAATCATGAATATCATCCACATTTTCGTATCTTAAAAAACACTTAAATAAACTATATATTCCTTTTAATCTAAATTTAATATTTGGTTCCAAATTTTCTTGATTTAATATTTTTTGTATTTTTAATATTACTTCTTCTTTTAATAAATTTGTACTTTTTTCCATTTTATTTCTTTTTTCTAATATTTCTTTATAATTATCTGGTTTTAAATACATAAAACTTCTATCTTCTAATTCTGTTTTAATATTATCTAAACCTAAGTATTGTGCCATCGGAACATATATTTCCATAGTTTCTATAGATTTAGCTTGTTGCTTCAGCAAATTTTTTTTGTATTGTAAAGTCATCATATTATGCAATCTATCAGCTAATTTTATAATTATAATCCTAACGTCTTTGGTCATTCCTAAAATAAGTTTTCTTAAATTAGCATTATCAATAGTTTTTTTATCATAAAAAGACATCTTTGTTAAATTGGTTACACCCATAACTAACTTAGCTACTGATTCCCCAAACTCAGCTACAATTTCGTCTTTTGTAGCATCAGTATCTTCAATAACATCATGTAACAACCCAGCACATATCGTATCTGCATCAGCATTTAATTCAGCTAATATTTTAGCTACTGATAAAGGATGAATAATATATGGTTCCCCACTTTCTCGCAATTGATGAGCATGTTTATCCGCAGCATAATCATATGCTTTCTTAATTTTATCAATATTACAAATATCATATTTAGAAACCAATAATAATAAATCTTCTATTTTTACTTGCACTTTTACACCACCTAATGTTCAGTATACTATACACTAAAAATTATTAACTGTCAAAAAAATTTTTTTATTTCATATATTAGTTACAGGTGAAACTATGAATATAATTGATAAAAACTTTAAAGATATATTGGATATTATAAATAATTCTTCCATCGAAGATATATTTATCCATATAAAGCAAAAATACTTAGAAGTATCTAAAGAAACAAGAAAATCTATTGAAAAATTTTTAAATAGTTTTAAATATTGGGGCGATTTAGACTTTGAAAATGATATTTATGAAGAATTACATAATAGAGCAATTAACTTAAAAGAACATATAAATGATATAAGTTGGTTATATTATCAATTAAATGATTATCGCTCAAAACGAGTATTATTTGGTATACTAAATTATTGGTATAACAACGACTTTAAGGCATTAGATTTAGCTTATGAAAAAAATTATAATCAATATTTTGATTTAGACATACTAAAATGTAATAAAGATGAATTATTTGTGGATGTTGGAGCATATACAGGAGATACAATTCAAAGTTATATCGACAATTATGGTCAATATAAAAAAATATATGCTTATGAAATTACCACTAAAAATATCGAGATTATGAAAAATTATTTAAAAAACTACTCAAATATTATATATAAAGATAATGCGATTAGTAATTCTCATAGTATTTATTACTTATATAATAATGAAATAAGCAGTTCTGCAAATAAAATTGAAAAAAATGGAAATATAAAAGTATATTCAACTACATTAGATTCTGATATTGAAGAGAAAATAACTTTAATCAAAATGGATATTGAAGGTAGTGAAGAAAAAGCTTTATTGGGGTCTATAAATCACATAAAAAATGATACACCTAAACTATTAATTTCTGTGTATCATAATCATCATGATATTTGGAAAATTCCTTTTTTAATTTATAGTATAAATTGCAATTATAATTTTTATTTACGTTGCTATGGAAATAAATACTATCCTACCGAAATTGTGTTTATGGCTATTCCTAAATAATTTTTAATAAGTTAGAAGTAACAAAATTTATTATAAAATTTTTACTTTCATTTCTTTTACTTTTATTAACAAATAAATTAAAATTATAATATTTATTATTATCACTATCATAAATACTAATAAAAACCTGATTATTTTTACCATACAAATTATTTTTATCTATTCTATTTAATTTTCCAGTTATCCCTATTCCATAATTTGATTTTGCATAATTAGAAATTACTTTACTCATTTCCATTGCAGTTTCGATACTATAAACGCTATACTGTTTAATAATTTGTGGATTTACTCCCATTTTAATTTTATAGTCATTTGAATAAGTAACAGCACTATATTTTAAAACATCGCTTGCCCCTTCAATATTAGTAATTTCATTTACTAATCCACCCCCAGTACATGATTCCATAGTAGCTATAGTTTTATTTTTTTCACTTAAAATTCTTACAATTTCACGTATTTTCTTTCTATCAACCATATTTATCTTCCATAAGAAAATGAATAATCAGGATTTAAAAATAAGGGATATTCTAAATCAGTTAAATCAATATAACCCACTATATTATCCTTTAAAATTATATATTCTGGATCATCTTCTAAATTCCAATCAAAATTTTGACTTGTATTTTTCTTAACTAAATATTTTACATCTTCCTTATCGCAACTTATAATTACCATTTCTTCAGTCCCTCTAATATTATTGCCTTTTTCATTTTTTAAAAAATCATATGGATTTTCAAGCATGTCTGGTGTAATTTGAATTATTGTACTCCAAAAATGAGAATCGACCATTAAAAGACCATTGTTTATTATTTTTTCACCAACACCTTTTTCTGTTATATGATAAAAATAAACATTTTCATCAAAATCTAAATTTTCTAAAAAGTCAATTGCAGATATTTCCAATATATTTACCCCTCTCTAAATTTATTCGTTAAATTTTATTATATTTAATAGCTTTTGAGCGATTTTAGATTCGTTAATACTATTATCATTTGATATTTTATTTAATAACAGCTTTGTGCTTTTACTTTGAGGAATCATATATCCAGATTCTCGCATTATATCTTCAAGCATTATTTTATTAGAATTTATTAATGCTTTAAATATTCTTTTATCTTTACAATCTTCTAATTCTAAGATTGATTGTAATATTTTTATTTCATTAATTTTGTTATCAGCTATTTTTAATAATTTATTAATCATTTCTTTATCTTTCTTTTGTTGAATTGGCAATGTATTAGGAATCATTAAAATCGCTCTTGATGGACATGCTAATGCACATGCTCCGCAACCAATACACTTTGAAAAATCTATTTGCCCTGTTTCATTATTAGTAGCACCAGTTGGACAAACATATAAACATACACAATCTTTAGTACATAAATCAATATTTCGATAAGCGTGATTTTTTTCCATTTTATTTTACCTCCAAAATTTTAATGTTAGGAACTTTGCAAACTGGGCAAACTTTTGGGGGTTCATCTCCTATATAAATAAAGCCACATATTTCACAAACCCAAATTTTGGTATTTTTAACATATTCTATACCTTTATTTTGATAATTATTAAGTATAACATTTAAAATATTTGTTGTTTTTGTTGCCCAAGTAATAACTCTTTTAGATCCACTATCATTGTATTTATTAGCTATTTTCATAGCTTCATCTAAATTTTGTAAATCTTTTTCTAAACTTAAAGTTATATCTTGTAAATTGCCAGTTTTATTGCTAATTTGCTTTTCATAATAATTGGCTAACTCTTGAAATAATTCTTTTTCTTCGTCTAAATATTGTTTTTCACAACTTTTGGCTAAATTTGAACAAATATAAGCCATTTCTTCCTGATTTATTTCTCTTAAACTATCATCATCAAATTCTAGCTTATTTTCTTCCTCTATTTCATCTGTAATTACCACATTTTCTGTTTCTTTAATTTCTTCAAACATACTTTTTGGAGCACCACACCAAGGGCATTTCCAATTTTCAGGCAAATCTTCAAACTTTACTTTTTCTTTTGCATCATCATAAATGTATCCACATATTTTACAACGATATTTTTTCATCATATCACTCCTTAATAATTATATCATATTTCTATACTTTATAATTTATCTAATACATTATTATATACTATCACTTTTTTTGGAATTACATATTGGACAAAGTACTTGCCCATTTTCTATTTCCGTTTTGCCTCCTTTACTCCACGGAATTTTATGGTCTGCTTCCCAATCATTCCATTCACATTTTTTACCACATTCTTGGCAAATACCTTTATCTCTTCTATATATTACTTGTCTTTGGGCTTCGTCAAAAGATCTTTGTGAATCTTTTAATGATAAATTATTTACATGAGCTAACAAATCCTCTTTAAGTACTTTATGACGATAAGATAAGGACTCATAAGTATCAGAAGAATTTGATATCCATCTTTGATATAAAACTAAAACGGGATCTTGCTCTTCTGCTTCCTTCATTTTATCTTTAGCTCTATTACTTTCAAAATTAATAAACCAATTAGCAATATCATTTTCCCGATTTCTTATATCATAGTTTGGATTTAAATCCATAATTAACAAGAAAAGAGAGATTACACTATATCTTTGTAATTCGGGAGCCTTGGTTGGGAACATTTTATATAAGTAATCTAATATTTTTATAATATTTTTAGCATGAAAACAATTTTCATCAAATTCAGTATTATTCCAATACATTTCATTTAAATCTTTATCTTTTATATTAACTATAGTACCATTTAATGCTAATAAACACATTTGAGCAGCAATTAAATCATATGTAAATCTACTATCCTTGAAATTAACATTATCAAAGAATTTATGAGATGCAACTTTTTTTACAAAATCTCGCATTTTACCTGGAATAGCATTCCTCTTTTCTTGAGCTTTTAAAGATGTACCATTTTGTAATCTTAAAAACATTTCTCTTATTTCATCATCATTTTTGTCTAATATCACAAAATCTAGATTATATGTGTCTATTATATCCGAAATTTCTGGTTCTAATTCAAAATATTTTTTATTAGCTACTTTAAATCCATTTATGTCATCAGCATCTTTAGATAATGCATACTCATTATCATAAAATGACCAAATAGCTCTTATTCTTTGTTGTCCATCAACTACATCATATTTTCCTTTTTCAACTTCATGAAGATATATTTTAGGAATATCATAATCATGCAATATTGAATCAATCAATAGTTGTTTTTGATTTTTTGTCCATACCGATGGTCGTTGATAATCCGGGTTGGTATTAATTTGTTTTCTTCTTTTATTAAGTGATAATAATGGCCAAGTAGTTTTATTTAACATAAACTATCATCTCCTTATTAATATAATACAATAAAAAAGTTTTTTAATAAATATTAAAATTTAAAACTAGAAAACAATTTAAAATTTTAATATTTATAAATTATCCTAACTTTGATACATAATAAAAATATAAGTAATAGATTAATAAAAAGTTTTATGCAAATAATGGTCTCTCTAGGGGGCGACCTAGTTTTAATTTGTCTAGTTTTACAAAATATTAAAAGCCTTATAAAATAAGGTTTTCTGTACTTTTAAATTTATTTTTAAATATTTTTTTACATTGTTTTAATTACATAAAGAAACTAATTTATAATAAAAAATAAAAATGCCACAGAACTGCCATATAAAGCATTTTTCATCATTCAAAAAACATTTAAATAAATAACCACGCCTAAAAGACGTGGTTTTCACATGGCCTATAAGGCCGAAATACTAGCAAGCCCGCATATGAAGGCTTGCTTTCACTTTGTTCAAGCCCTGAGCAATGACTACTTAAATATACCCTTGAAAGGGTTTTCGTATTCTTTTTTACTTATTTTATCTTGCATCATATCTTCATTTTCTTGCTCACGAATATATTTTCTTATTGTTGCTTCGTTTAATCCTACTGTACTTACATAATATCCTGTTGCCCAAAAATTTCTATTTCCAAACTTATATTTTAGATTTGTATGATGTTCGAATATCATCAAACTACTTTTTCCTTTTAAATATCCCATAAAATATGATACACTCATTTTAGGTGGTATTTCTAATAGTAAGTGCACATGATCCGGCATCATATGACCTTCTATTATTTCTACACCTTTCCATTTACACAAATCTTTTATATACGTTTGAATATCTTTACGCAGCTTATTATAAATCGCTTTTCTTCTAAACTTTGGAATAAACACAATATGGTACTTGCACATATATTTTGTATGTGCTAAACTTTTAGCCATGACATCTCTCCTTTCGTGCATTATATGAGCTTGAACGCATCATATTATAGCACGGTGAGATGTCATATTGCTTTAAGCGTATTAATACCACTAGCTTAGCTAGTGGTTTTTTGATGGCTTACTCCGTAAGCCACATACTAAAGTTTAATCAAAAAAGCCTATATAAAATATAGTTTTTTTATGGTTTAGTTATTGCGTATGTATTCGTATGTATGATATAATATATATTGTAAGGTGATGCATATGAGAT
>CALVVG010000023.1 GCA_944363795.1 uncultured Bacilli bacterium
AAAAAAAATTTTTTTTTTTTTTTTTTTTTTTTTTTTTTTTTTTTTTTTTTTGTAATGGAGAAAATAGAGGCACATCCATGAAAAAAATAATAATAGTAATGAGTGTAGATGAGATTTTTCCAACATTTTATTTCAAGTCTAAAGTTTATTTATTGGAGGAAACGGAACGATGAATAATCCATATAGATTAGGAATGTAATATTTTATTTATAAAATAGTTTAAAATAGAATAAATATAACGCATATAATTAATAAGGTGAAATAAATGCATATTAAAGATAACCTTATTAATTTTTTATATGATAAAAATTATTTTATTAGTATATTTGATGAGTATATTCATGTTTTTAATTTTCGAGAATTAAAAAGTCTATCTAGTAGTAAAATTCTTTTATCTTTAGATAATTTTGTATTAGATATTGAAGGTAATAATTTGTTTATTACTAAGATGTTACCTAATGAAGTATTAATTAAAGGACATATTAATAAAGTAGGTTTTAATTATGAATAAAAAAATTATTTGGGTAAAAGCTAAATGTAATGATTATTATAAATTCATGCAAAAATTACAATACTTAAATTTAACAATAATGGATATTAAATACGATAAAAAAATAATTTATTTAAAAATGGAAGAAAAAGAACTAGAAAAAATAAAAAAATATTTAGTAAGTTATAAATTTAAAAAAGTAAGTAATTTAGGGATATTTAATTTAATAGATAAAATAAAAACAAATAAAATTTTTGTTATATGTTTGCTAATAGGAGGAATATTATTTTTAATATTGAGTAACTTAGTGGTTAAAATAAATATTATTCATGAAAATAAAGAAATTAGAGACATTATTGCAGAAGAATTAAATGAGTATGGCATTAAATTGTTAAGCTTTAAAAAAAGTTATAAGGAATTAGATATAATAAGGCAAAAAATATTAGATAAATATCCCGATAAATTAGATTGGATGGAATTTGATGTAGATGGAATGATTATTAATGTTCGAGTAGAGGAAAGAATTATTACTGAAATTATAAAAAATGATGCTGTTTGTGATTTAGTAGCCACTAAATCCGGAGTAATTAATGATATATTAGTAAGTGAAGGTAATATACTAGTAAATATAAATGATTATGTAAGAGAAGGCGATACACTAGTAAGTGGAATAATTAATTATAATGAGGAAAATAAAAGGTATACTTGTGCTAATGGTAAAGTATTTGCAAAAGTTTGGTATACTGCAAATGTTTCAATTCCCTTAGAATATACTGATTATATAGAAACGGGAAAGAAAAAATATAATTTTATTTGGGAAATTAATGGCAATAAAAAAAGAGTATTGAAAAATCGTTTCGTTACTTTTAATAGTAGTATTAAAAATTTGTTAAGTATTTTTGATTTTAAATTTTATGTTGAAACTCAGAAAGAAACAGAAAAAGTCATTAATACTTACACAGAAGATCAAGCATTAGAACAAGGTATAAATAAAGCTATTGAATCAATTAAGATAAAACTTGGTGAATTTGATGAAATAATTGATAAAAAAGTTTTGAAAAAAACATTAAATAATAGTACAATGGATGTAGAAGTATTTGTAATAGCTAATGAGCTTATAAGTACTCAAAAAGAAATAACTATAGACAATACTGAAGAAGGGAACGAATAATATGTTTTTAAATACAATAGAAGCAATTTTAAAAGATAATTGGCCTGTACTAATCATTTTTATTATTACTATGATTTTAGTAAGATTTTTCTATTTGCAAACACATCGTGAAAAAATGTGCTTTTATAAAGAATTTTTTATGTTGCTTTCTATTTGTTATATTTTTCTTTTATTTCAGCTTTTAACTAAAGTAGAAATGAATTCTAGTAGTGGTTTTAATATTGTTCCTTTTCAAGAAATATTTAGATATGAATTTGGTGCTCCTTTATTTGTATTTAATGTTTTTGGTAACATCATGGCATTTGTTTTATTTGGATTAATAGTATCTTGTTATATAAAACCTAAAAATGTTTTAGCACCATTTGTAATATCGTTATTAGTTAGTTCTACCGTAGAATTAGTGCAACTGAATATAGGTCGTAGTTTTGATATAGACGATGTAATATTAAATGTTACCGGAGGAATTATAGGATTTTTATTATATATTGGGTTTAGTGCAATATATAAACATTTACCGAAGATTTTTCAAAAAGATGGTTTATATAATATAATATGTTTCATCATTATTTTATTGATTATTATATATTTATTAAATGTAGTAGGAGTAGTAAGTTTTAGATGAATAGGTTTGAAATTATTGATGAATATGGTTGTGATTTTGATTATAGTTTTTTGAATAAAATAATTAAATATACTTTAAAAATGGAAAAAGTAAAGAAATCAATATGCAGTATAGTTTTTATTAATGATGAGTTTATGCATGAATTAAATCTTAAATATCGAGGAATTGATCGAACTACCGATGTATTATCATTTGCATTTGAAGATAATAATAATATTTGTTATAATATAAGACAACTTGGGGAAATTTTTGTATCAATTCCCAAGATGAAAGAACAAGCTCGTGAATATGGTCATAGTGAAAAAAGAGAATTAGCATTTTTGGTAGTCCATGGATTATTACATTTGTTAGGTTATGATCATACTTTAGGAATAGAAGAAGAAAAAGAGATGTTTAAAAAGCAGGAGTTGGTTTTAGATGAATTTGAAGAAACAAAAAGATCATAAAAAAATGAGTTTTAAAAGATTTTTAAATAGTATAAAATATTCTTTCGAAGGTTTATCTTATGGTTATCGTAATGAACAAAGTTTAATTTTACATGGTATTTGTACAATAATAGCAGTTTTATTGGGCATTATTTTTCAAATAAATTTTTGGGAATGGGCAGTAATAATTATTTCCTTAGTAATTGTTTTAGCTGTTGAACTTTTAAATACAGCAATTGAAGCTACTGTTGATTTAATTACTAAAGAAATTCATCCTTTGGCAAAAATAGCGAAAGATTGTGGATCAGCAGCTGCTTTTGTTAGTAGTTTAGTGGCAACTATTATTTGTTTATTTGTTTTTATACCATATATGATAGATTTATTTTAATGGCAGGTGAGATTTTTTGAAAAGTGGTTTTGTAAGTATTGTCGGACGACCAAATGTTGGTAAAAGTACTTTAATTAATTCCATTATTAATAAAAAAGTAGCTATAACTAGTGATGTTTCAGGAACTACTAGAAATATTATTCAAGGGATTTACAATGAACCGGGATTTCAAATAGTTTTTGTAGATACCCCAGGAATTCATAAGCCAATAAATAGATTGGGAAAAGTATTGAATAAACAAGCTTTGGCTTTAACCAAAGATGTCGATTTAATTTTATTTGTTGTAGATGTTGCTGCAGGAATTGGAAAAGGCGATATGTTTATTTTGGATATGCTTAGGTCTAGTGATGTACCTATTATTTTAATTTTAAATAAGATTGATAGAATTAATGATGCTAAATTATTACAAATAATAGATGAATATAAAGATATTTATCCTTTTGTAGAAATTGTACCAACATCTGGATTAAAGCATGACAATATTAAACATTTGATAGATGTTATAAAAAAATATTTACATGATGAAGTACAATATTTTCCAGAAGACTATTATACAAGTAGTAGTTTAAAATTTATGGCAAGTGAAATTGTTCGTGAAAAATTACTTCAATTAACGGAAGATGAAGTACCACATAGTATAACTTGTTATACTACGCTATTTGAAGAAACAAAAGATATTATTAAAATAAATGTTGATATAATAGTAGATAGAGATTCTTTAAAAAAAATAGTAATAGGAGCTAATGGAAGTATGCTTAAACAAGTAGGGACTTTAGCTAGAAGAGATATTCAGTATTTAGTTGGAAAAAAAGTATATTTAGAATTATATGTTAAAACCATTAAAAATTGGAAAGAAAAAGAAAAATATTTAATTGAATTAGGTTTTGTAGATAGTGAATAAAACTTTATATAATCACCCAATATATAAATAGGATGGTGATTATATGAATAAAAATGATTTATGGAAAAAATTTCAAAAAAGTGGAAAAGTGGAAGATTATTTAGAATATAAAAAAGGAAAGTAGGATAATTGTGTTATTAGAAGTAGAAGGGTTTATATTACAAGAAACTCCTTATGGTGAGACCAGTAAAATAATCAATGTTTTTACTAAAGAATATGGAGTAATTGGTATAATGTGCAAGGGTGCTAAGAGTTTAAAATCTAAAAATAGGGTTGCTACTATGCATCTTTCTTATTCTAAATTCAATATTTATTATAAAAAAAATAAACTTTCTACTTTGGTAAGTGCAGATATTATAGATCCTTTAAAAAATATTAAAGGTAATATAACTTTAATAGGATATGTTACTTATTTAACAGAACTTACTAATCAGGTTTTAAAACAAAGCAATAATTATCTTATTTATGATGATTTTATAAATACTATTTTAAAAATTGAAACTGGATTAGATCCTTTGGTATTAACTAATATTTTAGAATTAAAATATTTATCTGAACTTGGTGTATTATTTGAACTAGATTGTTGTGTAATTTGTGGCGGTACAACAGGCATTGTTACTATAGATAGTGATAAAGGAGGCTTTATTTGTTTAAAATGTCATACAAATGAAATTCTAGTTGATAAAAAGGTAATTCAAATGTTAAGAATGTATTACTATATAAAAATAAAAAGTATTAGTACTATTAAAGTAAGTGATAATATAAAACATACTATTAATGAGTTTTTAGATCGATATTATGAACGCTATACAGGTTTATATTTAAATAGTAAAAATTTTTTAAAAAAATTAATTTAAATAAATTTTTACTATTTTTTAATGCTATAATTTAGATGGTGATAAAAATGGCTAATTTAACCTTATATTATGGAACAATGGAAACTGGTAAGACTACTAAACTAATTCAAGATCATTATAATTATTCTAGATATTTGATTAAATTAATTTTAATGAAGCCAAAAGTCGATACAAAAGGTAAAAATACAGTGATAAATAGAACTGGAGAAAATGTGAAAGTAGATATATTGATTCCTAAAAGTGCTAATTTACTTAGTAATAAATATTTTAACAAATATAAATATGCTCAATTTATTTTAGTTGATGAAGCACAATTTTTAAGTAAAAAACAAATTAATGAGTTATGGTATATAGCTCACAAATATAATATATCAGTTATTTGCTATGCTTTAAAAAGTAATTTTAAGGGAAACTTATTTGATGGAAGTGCTCAATTATTTGCTAGAAGTGATGAAAAACATGAGTTAACAGTTAATTGTTCTTGTGGTAAAACTGCTATGTTTAATGCCCGACGTATTAATGGAAAATTTATATTTAGTGGCAAAGAAGTATTAATTGATGGAGAAAATAATGAAATTGAGTATATTCCGTTATGTAGTGATTGTTATTTGAATTTTGTCTTAAATAATAAATGTAATTAAAAATAAATTGTAAAAAATAATTTAGTTATGTATAATATAGAAAAGGAATGTGGTATAAATGAAAATAACAATGGAAGAAATTGTAAATTATGCAAAACAATATGGTTTTATATTTCAAGGTAGTGAAATATATAATGGATTATCTAATACATGGGATTATGGACCTGTTGGAACTAATTTAAAAGAAAATATTAGAAATGCTTGGAAGAAAAAATTTATTCAAGAAAATCCTTATAATGTTGGTTTAGACGCAGCAATTTTAATGAACCCAAATGTTTGGGTAGCATCAGGACATGTTGCATCTTTTGCAGATCCATTAATAGACTGTAAAAAATGTAAAAGTCGTCATAGAGCTGATAAATTAATTGAAGATTTTACTAAAGGCGAAGTAACTGGTGATGGTTGGGAAAATGAAAAATTAGAAAACTATATTAATGACAATAAAATAAAATGTCCCGTGTGCGGAGCAACAGATTTTACTCCAATTAGAAAGTTTAATTTGTTGTTTGAAACATCAATTGGAGTAACTGATGATACTAAAAACATTGTATATTTACGTGGAGAAACTGCCCAAGGTATATTTGTCAATTTTAAAAATGTTGAACGTAGCATGCGCCTTAAATTGCCGTTTGGTATTGGTCAAACTGGTAAGGCATTTAGAAATGAAATAACACCTGGAAATTTTATTTTTAGAACACGTGAATTTGAACAAATGGAATTGGAATTTTTTTGTAAACCTAATACTGACTTAGAATGGTTTGGTTATTGGAAAAATTATTGTATGGATTTTTTGAAAAGTTTAGGTTTAAATAAAGAAAATTTACGCTTTAGAGATCATTTAAAAGAAGAATTATCATTTTATAGTAAAGCAACAACAGACATTGAATTTTTGTACCCTATGGGATGGGGAGAATTATGGGGAATAGCTGATAGAACTGATTATGATTTAAGCGTTCATCAAAAACATAGTGGAGCAGATTTACGCTATTTAGATCCAGAAACCAATGAAAAATATTTGCCTTTCGTTATAGAACCATCAGTAGGTTTAGATCGTTTATTTCTAGCAGTGTTAACTGATGCATATCAAAAAGAAAATATATCCAATGAAGAAAGAATAGTTTTAAAAATTCATCCTGCTTTGGCACCATATAAAGTAACTATATTGCCACTTATAAAAAAAGTTCATGCGGATAAAGCTAATGATGTTTATGCTTTACTTTGTAAACATTTTGCTTGTACTTATGATGAATCTGGTTCTATTGGAAAAAGATATAGAAGAAGTGATGCAATTGGAACACCATTTGCTATAACTATTGATGATAATACTTTAGAAAATAATACTGTTACTTTAAGGGATAGAGATACTATGGATCAAATAACTTTAAAGATAGATGAATTAGTAAATTACATAAATCAAAAAATCGAGTTTTAAGTCTTGCTAAACTATAAAAAATTTGATAAAATTAGATAGTAGACTAGGGAGGAATCACAATGGGCTTTAACATAAAAAATATTTTTAAATATGATGGTGATGACGATAATTTAGTAGGTACGGAAGACGAGTACTACAATATGAGTGAAGAAGAGGCTATTAAAGAAGCAGACAAATCTGGAAATAAAATGATTCTTTTAGAACCTCGTGCGTATTCTGAGTCTCAACAAATAGCAGATCATTTAAAAAATCGAAATAGTGTTGTAGTAAATTTAAAAAGAGTTACATCTGATCAAGCAAAAAGAATTATCGATTTTTTAAGTGGAGTTATTTATGCTATTGGTGGTTCAATGCAAAAAATAGGAGTAGGAATTTATTTGTGTACTCCTAAAAATGTTAATGTTCAAGGAAAAATAAGTGATGAATCAGAAAAAGTAAGCAAAAATAATACTGATGAAGAACTAGATTGGTAGTTTAGAGGTGGCCTTATGGTAAATAAATTTAATACAAGTATTCAAGGCTATAAAAAAGAAGAAGTTAATGAGTTTGTTAAAGAAGTAACAATTGAATATGAAAGTATGTTAAAAAAATTAAAAAATAGTTGTGAAATAATAGAATCATTAAAAAAAGAACTTAAACATTATAAAGATATGGAAAGTACTTTAAATAGAGCTATTTTAGTAGCTGAAGAATCGACAAGTAATATAAAAAAAGCCGCATATGATGAATCTAAAGTTATTATTGAAGATGCTAAGCGTAATGCGACTAAAGTAATAAATAATGCTTTAGCTAAAGCTGAAAGAATAGAAGCTGATGCTGAAAGTTTAAGAAGAAAAGTATCTGTTTTTAAACGAAGATTTAGAGCTTTAGTTGAAGATCATTTGGATAATATAGAACAATTTGATGATCGGATAAATTAATTATTAAAATTAATATTAAGGTGGAAACAAATAAGTATTTATTATAATTTTTCAATCCTACGGGATTGATTTTTTTTTTTTTTTTTTTTGTGTGTGTGTATAATGGGGAAAATAGAGGTGTTACCATGAAAAAAATAGTAATAGGAATAATATTAATTATTAAAATAATAGGAATTTATAAATATGTAGCCAGTAATAAGAAAGTTATGTCTGATAAATCAAAAGAGCAGATTAAAAGTAATGACATGTTAACAATGATGTTAGAAACAGAAGCAGGAACAGGTGTTTATGAAGAAACTAAAGCTAGTGAGTGGCCAACTGATGGTTATATATTTAATGAAACATTGTCAAAGTGTGAAAATGGCGGAACATTAACTTGGGATGATGAAAATAAAAAAGTAGAAATGCAGTCAAATACAAGTGATAAATGTTATATTTATTTTGATATAGCTAATCAAACCTTTGCTAATTATATTATTGAAAATATATATACTGAAGACGGAGTAAATGGTTTATATTATCATGATGGAGTAGGAACATATACAAATGCCAGTGAAGAGGCAGGAGATAATTCATATCGCTATAGTGGAGCAAATCCAAATAATTATGTGTGCTTTGGGAGTGATGCAACAACATGTCCTGAAGACAATTTATATAGAATTATTGGCTTATTTGATGATGATCAAGATGGTGTATATAATATAAAGTTAATAAAAAATACTAGTATCGGAGATTATGCATGGGATTCAGGAACTAGTAATACTTGGAACGCAACAGAAAAACCAGATATATATACAACATTAAATACAACATATTGGAATACATTAAGTAGTGAATGGCAAAACTTGATAGATGCAACGTATAAATGGCAAGTTGGAGGAGCGACATGGAGTACTACAAATACAGTAAAACAATATTATGGTATAGAAATAAAAAATCAAACCGAATATGAAGAAACAATGGCAATAGGTTTAATGTATGTAAGTGATTATGGATATTCTTCTAGTCCGGAAAATTGGCAAACAGCCTTATATGATTATTTGAATACATCCAACACCAATAATAATTGGCTTTATTTAGGTGATGAATGGACAATTTCCCGCACATTGGACACTACGTACAATGTGTTCTATGTATACAGCACTGGCTTTGTTCACTTTTACGGTGGTGTGGGCGGTTTGCATGCGGTCCGTCCGTCCGTTTATCTCAAGTCTGAAATAGCTTTTGAGGGGGGGACTGGCAGCGCCAGTGACCAATATAGAATTACTGAATGACGGACAGTTTTAAAAATGGAAAGATAAATACCAATTAATACAGATTGTGATATAATATTAGTGGTGATTGATATGGTAGACAATAAAAATATTAAATTACTGATAGTTTTAGGAGGATTAATTTTACTAGCAATAGGCTTAGTAATAGGCTTTAATATAAATGAAAAAAATGTATATTCTTCTATACAAGATACTGAATTAAAAAGTAATAGCAATACTAATGATAAAACAAAACAAGATTTGGATGAAAATACCAATATTAAAAAAAGTGAACAAGATATAGTAAAAGAAGATATTAATAACACAACAAATGAAAACAATGATTATGTAGTAGATAATAATAAACAAAACGATAATATAGGTGTAGTAAATAAGTTCTCAAATGAAGATCAAAATGTAATAAATTCTTTAAATAATACTTTAACTGAAGTTAATAAAGATGTAGTAAATGATGACTTTAAAACAAAAGCTAAAGGAACATTCATTGCAATAGTTGATTTTTTATTTTATGACGGGGAAATTAATGGTGTAAAATTCTCAGAACTGACTGAAGTTGGAAAGCAAGAAGTATTAAAGTTAGCTAACAAAATAGATGTAAGTATTGAAAATAAAATTCCTGGGTATAAAGAAAGTATTAGTAATACAACTAGCAAAGCGTTTAATAGAGCTAGTGAAATAATTAGTGATGGATCAAAAGATTTAAATTTATTTGCACAAGAAAAATTAGGTGAAGATAATTATAATTCTATAATTGCTGCTAAAGATGAGCTAGTGTATTATACAAAAAAAGCTATTTCTTTTATCGGAAATGTTGGTAGTAATTTATTTAATAGTGCAAAAGATAAGTTAAATAATTGGTATCAAAATTTTAAGAACGAGTAAAAAACTCGTTTTTAAATTGAATAAATGTATTAATTATGCTATAATTTTTTATAGTATGGAGGTATCAATATGTTGGACGACGATATTTTAAATAATGTAAAAGATGAAGAAAACGTAAATAATAATGAAAATGAAATTGTAGAGATTGATGAAAATGAAGAAATTACAAATACACAATATGATATGCCTGAAGTAAAAGATGTAGACTCTAGTACTAAAAATAAAAAAGACAAAAAGCCTAGTAAATGGAGTAAATTAACGAAAAAACAAAAAATAATAATAGTTGTCAGTATAATTTTAATATTGTTAATTATTTTAGCAATTGTATTATATTTTGTTATTTTTCGAAAAAATCAAGATAATAACAATTCTAAGAATGAAGAACCAATTGTAATTATTGAAAAAGATAATTATCGTTATGAAGATGGAAAATTAATATTTATTGATGAAAATAAGAATGAATTAGGGACATACGAATGTCATAATAAAGATGAAAACTTATGTTATGTTGCTTATTATAGCAATGACGATGACTTTGATGTTGATGAACAAGTTTATGAAAATGGAGTACCAATTGATTTTAGAAGTGATATTATACTAGATCAATATGTATTTATATATGACAATGCTAAATCTGAAGATGGAGAAATAGAACTTTATAATATTAAAGAGGAAAAAGTTTTAGAAAATTATTCTTTAGTAAAAAAAATAAGTGGCACAAAAAGTATTGTTAAAAATTTAGAAGATGAATATGGTGTTTTAGAATTTAATGAAGATGAAGTCAATAATGTTGTAGATTTTGAATATGATTACATTGGTTATATTCCAGATAAAGATTATATTGTTGGAGCAAATAATAAAAATTATATATTGCTTGATTTAGATGGCAAGGAAATAAGTAAAAATATTCCTGGTGAAATCAAAAATTTTGATAATAAAAATATTAGTGTAAAAATCGATAATTCTTATTATGTGTATAATTATCAGGGCATTAGAGTAATTGACGAAGAATATGATTATATTCGTTTTGTTGATAGCTATATAATAGCGGCTAGTAGTAAAAAATTATATGTTTACGACAACGAAGGCAGTAGAATGACTATGGAAGGTTATAGAATAAGTAGTAACGAATATAATACTAAATTAATATTTGATGAAGATTTAAGACAAACTGGTAAAGAAGAAGCATTTAATGCTTATGTTAATGGTAATACTATGCGTATTGAATATGATGATGAAATTGTCGATATAAATTTAAATGAAGGAAAATTTAATAAAACCCAAGAGTATTATAGTTATTATCAAGGAAAATTATATTTTTATAGTGATGCTGAAAAAACAGATTTATTAGGATCATATAGTTGTCAATATGCTAATTCAATTGATGCGAGTACAACTGAATTGTCAAATTGTATGTTAGCTAAAGAAAGTAAAGTTTTAAATACTAGTGAAGATATTAATGTTGGATATTTACCAATATATAATGAAAGATTTGTATTTATTGCTGATACTAAAAGCCCTAATACTAATGATAATATTATACTTTGGGATTTAAAAAATAATAAAAAATTAGCTACATATAAGGAAGTGGATGCAAGTTATTATAATAATGAAGGAATAGTTAATTTTGTAGAAACTGCTGGAAATGCCGTATTAGCTAAAAATAGTAGTGATTCTTATGGACTTATAAATATTGGATCAAGTAATGTTTCTGGATTAATAGATTTTAGATATGATAATGATAAAGTAACTAATGTCAGTGTTAAAAATTTAAATGGTAACATTCTTATGAAACGTAGTGATGGAACTTATCATTTATACGACATGAAAGGAAATGAAATAACTGAAAATATTACTACTACTAGTGAAATAGTTGACTATAAAGATAATTATATTTTGGTAAAAGCTAATGAAAAATATATGATTTATAATTTAGATGGAAGTATTGTAAGTGATGAATATAAATACATTTTTTTAGAAAATACTTATTATATTACGGTTAACAATAATAATATTATTGGTGTCTACACATTTAATAAAGATAATGTTAATTTAGCTGAAAAACAAAATATTAAAATTGATGGCAAAGATATAAAAAATGAAATTAAATATGGATTAAATGGTAAAGTGTTAGTTATTACTTACACTATAAATAATCAAAAAGAAGTAGTGGAAATTAATATCAGTTAGGAGGAAAATATGTCTGACAAAAAAACTTTAATTACAATAATTGTTTTGCTGGCAATTTTTCTTCCTGCCACTATTTTAGGTACATATAGACATTTTACGAAAAAAGAAGAAGGATCTCAAATAATTGATGACAATCCTAGTCATGATTTAATTTATAATGGTCAAGTTTATTTTTATTTAAATGATGAATTATTAGCTAAATTTGATTGTGCTACTTGCTCTGAAGGAATAACACAAATTGATGATATGCAATATCATACCAATTATTATAAATATGGTACACTTAGTTTTCCAACTATATTATCAAATAAATTAGGAATGATTAAACGAGGAGAAAAAATTTCTATATATAGTTTTATACTAAATAATGTATTAGCTAGTTATGATATTGTAAAAAATTATAATATTATCCATGATACAACTGTGTTAATCGTTAAAAATGGAAACTATTGGGGAGTATTACAAGTTATGCCAGAAACAATTGTAAATACTATTCCAATTAACTATGATTATATAGCTTTACCAGCACATATTATTGATGGAAAGTTAAAAACTACTAATTATATAGCTAAGAAAGATAGTAGATGGTATTTATTAAATTCAGATGGAACAACTAATTATCCGGCTTTTACTAGCGAACTTGTCGATTTTAATAATAATTATGCAATCTTATATGATGGAAGTTATCATATATACGATTATAATAATCAAGAATATTTAACTACGATAGATAAAAAAAATATATTAGCAATTGAGGACTATATTGTAGTTATAACTAATACAAACTTGGCTTTAGTATATAAAGATTGTGGTAGTGCAGTTTTACAAAGTTTAAGTATACCTAATTATAATGATATTCATTTAGAAATAAATGAAAATAATTTGGAAATTTATTTAGATGGTAATTTATATCAAAGTCTTGCAATAATATAATAAATTTGCTAAAATGATATTATGTTTTTTAGATGTTTGAGGAGTAAAATATTATTTATTTAAAGAGATTTAGTGGTTGGTGAAAACTAAAAATAAAAATATTTGAAGGTTGCAAACGGAGAAACAATAGCAGTGATGCTTTAAAATGATTAAGAAAAATAAAGGATGGTACCGTGCAATAGCACTCCTTGGTAGCATTCTTTTTATTTGGGGAGGTAGTTTATGTTAGATAAAAAATATGATCATAAAAAAGTAGAAGAAGGAAAATATACTAAATGGTTAAATAATAACTACTTTGAAAAAAAAGGGAAAGAACCTTATGCTATTGTAATTCCTCCCCCAAATGTTACAGGAAAATTACATTTGGGGCATGCTTGGGATACAACTTTGCAAGATATTTTGATTAGGTTTAAAAGAATGCAAGGGTATGATGCAATGTGGCTTCCTGGCATGGATCATGCTGGTATAGCAACTCAAGCAAAGGTTGATGCTAAACTTAAAGATATGGGCATTAATCCCCGTAGTTTATCAAGAGAAGAATGGTTAAAATATGCTTGGGAATGGAAAGAAGAATATGCAGATAATATTCATAAGCAATGGTCTAAATTAGGTCTTTCTTTATGCTATTCCAAAGAACGATTCACTTTAGATGAAGGATTAAATAAGGCGGTAAGATACGTTTTTAAAAAACTATATGAGGAAGGTTTAATTTATCGTGGTGAAAGAATAATTAATTGGGATTCGGCTGCAATGACAGCACTTTCTAATGAAGAGGTAATTTATAAAGAAATAAATGGAGCTTTTTATTATTTAAAATATTATATTGTTGGATCAAATAATTATTTAGAAGTAGCTACCACTCGTCCAGAAACTATTTTTGGTGATACAGCAGTTGCTGTTAATCCAAATGATGAAAGATATAATAAATATATTGGAATGATGGTGAGAATTCCAATTGTTAATAAAATTATTCCCATAATTGGGGATGAACATGCTGATCCAGAGTTTGGAACTGGTGTGGTTAAGACTACACCCGATGGTACAAATCCTGTAATTATAAGGGTTATCAAGGATATAGTTATGGCAGTTAATAGTATTTTTAATATAAAAAGAAAGGAAAATGTAGTATGTTAGATAAAAAATATAATGCACAAG
>CALVVG010000024.1 GCA_944363795.1 uncultured Bacilli bacterium
AACTAATTAAAAAATCAAAATATAATAAAAATTTATAAAGTTTTGTATAGGAAATACTTGACTTTATTATGAGAGGAATGATGTAAAATAACTATTACGATACCAGTAATTATAATGCTAGTTACATATATTTTAGGTACAATAACTGCATTATTTATTGATAAAATACCTAATAAATATATTTTCTTACAAAATTTAATAATTGGGATTATTAGTGGAATAATTTGTTTCTTTTTAAAATTAGATAACAATATATTTCATGTTTTAATTGTTTGTATAATGTCTTCAATGAGTGCAAGTGGATTGGCTCAATTGCTAAAAATTAAAGATGAAACTAATAATATAGGCTAATAAAATAAACAAAAAAAACTCTTTTCATAATATATCAGTGAAAGGAGTTTTCTTTATGTATCCAAGAAATGTAAGATATAATAGACCATTACCAAATTCTAATGAACGATTTATTTTTCCCTTTTTGACTGGAGCATTAGTTGGAGGAGCCGCTATAGGTTTAACACGCCCTAGGCCAATTTATAATGTAGCACCATATCCACCACGTCCGCCATACCCGCCAATGCCATACTATAATAGTTCATATAGTTATTATGTTCCAGGGCCTTATTATTATTAAAATAAATAGTATTTTTTTTCAAAAAGGCTTAATATAATTCCTAAAAATATAAAATAAATAATAATTGTAGAACCACCATAAGAAAAAAATGGTAGTGGAATACCTATTATGGGTAATAAACCTAAATTCATTCCAATATTAATAATTTGTTGGAAAATAAATATGCTAATAAAACTAATTAAAACTAGTTTTATTTTTTTTTCTTTAATTAAAAAGAATTTATGTAGCAAAAAAATATTGATTATTAAGTAACAAAATAAAATTATTAAGCCCGCTAAAATTCCAAAATTTCCAATATTAAAAGCAAATATAAAATCGGTCGGAGCTTCAGGTATATACAAAGATATTTTATTCAGCCCAGTTCCTAAAAAAGTAGAGGAACCAATAACAATCAAAGCATTTTCTAATTGGTAACTTGATTCTGTTTGAAAAGTAATTAATCTTTCAACACGATAAAAAAAACTAGTTCCAATTAAATTTATTAATAATTCTTTATTATATATATAAAGTATAATAAATGCAGATAAAAATATTAAAAATATCCCTCCCATTATTATAAACCAATATTTTTTGATTGGAGCAAAAAACAAAATAGTTAATAAACTTAAAAAATAAAATATTATAGCTCCAGTATCAGGTTCTAAAAATACTAGTATTGATGGAATTAATGTAATAATTAGTGATTTAATAATTAATTTAATATTTGGTTTGTTTTTTGTAGCTAAGTCACTTAAATATAAAATTAATGTTAATTTCGTAAGTTCACTAGGTTGAAAAGAAAATAAACCTAAATTAAACCAAGCTTTTGCTCCATTTGTTTCTTTACCAAAAAATAATACTAATAATAGTAATGCTATTGATAAAATATAATAATATTTAGAGTATTTTAAAATTGTATCAATATTTATTTTTTTTATAATTAAAACTAGTGCAATCCCAATTAAAAAAAATATAAGTTGCTTAATTAAATGATTATTATACAAAGGACTTAATAATTTAGCATTTTGCATATTTAATAAGCTTAAAGTCATAGTTATTAATAGAGGGATGTACAATGTCAGATTACTATTTATAATTTTTTTCATATTTTTAGTATGTGTATTTTTTTTAATAATATCATAGAATATATTAAAGAGGTGAACTGATGGAAAAACCAAGAGTATTTGCTAATCCTATTGATAAACAAATTAACAATGTTCAAAATTTGTTTAGGAGTAATGATAGTGATCGTAGTAGTCCTAAAGATATTAACAAAAAAATAAATGAAATATTTGCTGCTAATAATCATGTTTATAAAAGTCGTGTCAAAATAACCTTAAAAGATAAAGTTGTTGAAAAAGATATTGTTGGCAAAACAAATATTAATTTATTAACTCTTGATGGAGAATTAATAAAAATAACTGATATAATAAATATTGAAAAAATATAAAAAGTATATCTAAAGAATTTCTTCGATATACTTTTTTAATTGTTTAGCATTTTTTCCAAATATAATTTTTAATTGATTATCAATTTCTACAATACCTTTTGCTCCTAATTTTTGAATTGCATCTTTATTAGCTAATGTAACATCTTTTAATATCACTTTAAATCTAGACATATTGCATTCTGCATTGACTATATTATCTTTGCCACCTAAATAAGTAATTAATTTATTAGCTTCAATATTAAAATCTCTTTTAGATAATTTTACTATAACTAACGAAATTATAATTAAAACTATTGCTATTATAATATATTGAATAATTTGCATAAATTTTATCACCTAATTAATTATACTACGATTTTTAATAAATTAATAGATTTAATGGAATTTTGTAAAAAATATAAAAAAGTATATTATTATGCTTTATTAGGAGATTTATTTGATAGTCCTAAAAAAATATCTTTTAAAAAATGTAAGTGGTGTTAGACGTTTAGTGTACATTAATGATTATTAATGTCAGAATTATAAAAATGACAAAAGTTTAGCATTTTAAATCATTTATTCTTCATGCAAGTTAATATCATAGAATTAATTTAAAGTGATAAAAAATATAAATCACAAAAAAGAAATGCATTTACTATAGTTCGCAAAAGATAAATAATATCAAAATGCTATTTAGTTAGTAGACACTTATTTTAAGATTATTCATAAATTATTAATGAAAGTACATGAAAGGGTGAAAGTTATGAATAATCAAAATTCGAGCAAAGATGGAAATTGCATTAATGAAATATTATGTGTCATTTTAGTATTACAAGAAAATGCATGTCCAGATAACTGTTTACAAACTTGTGATAGACCAGTACTTGGAGGAGGAACTAACTGCATAGTATGTAATACTAGACCAGTAATGCTTTATACTTGCTGTGGAAATGGAGTGCCATGGAGTATGCCGATTACTAAAGATTCAACAGTAAGTTGCGCTGGAGAAGGAACTACAACTACGTGTTCAAATGTATTTAGAGTAGAAAAAATTGAAGGAAATTGCTGTACATTTAGAGTTTTAGCTGAAAATACTGATAGTACAAGTTTATATCCATATGTTGCAACTAATGTATTCTTTACAATGGATTGTAGTTGTTTATGTAGTATAAGATGTCTATCAGATACATATGTAGATTGTCTTTGCTAAATAAAGTAAAAGCCACGTCAAGTGGTTTTTATTTTATTTAAATTTTGATATAATAATTGTAACATGGAGGTTACAGTGAATATATTAAATGGATTAAATAAAGAACAAAAAGAAGCTGTTGAACACATTGAAGGGCCTTGTTTAGTATTAGCTGGAGCAGGATCTGGTAAAACCAAAGTACTTACTATGCGGATTGCTAATTTAATTCAACATAATATTTATTCAGGGAATATTTTAGCAATAACTTTTACTAACAAAGCTGCTAAAGAAATGCGTGAAAGAATTAATAATGTTGTTGAAAATAATTATGCATTTGTTGGAACTTTTCATTCTTTTGGTTTAAAAGTTATAAGAGAAAATTATGAATTGTTGGGGCTTTCTCGTAATTTTACAATTGTTGATAGTGATGATGTTGCTAGTATCATAAAAAAAGTATTGAAGGATTTAGATTATGATTATAAACAATATAGTCCTGGTTTTATAAGAAATAAAATTAGCTTTATTAAAAATGAAATGCTAAGTGATAGCGAAGTAGATAAATTTTTGCAAAGTCCTCCTGAACAAGTGGCAGCCAAAGTATATTTTGAATATCAAAAAATATTAAAAAGAAATAATGCTGTTGATTTTGATGACTTACTTAAATTACCTGTTGAGTTATTTTTGCATGATGAAAAAGTTTTAGATTATTATCAAGAAAAATACCAATATATTTTAATAGATGAATATCAAGATACTAATGAAGTACAATATAAATTAGTCAAAAAATTAGCTGAAAAATATCGTAATTTATTTGTGGTAGGTGATATAAATCAATCTATATATGGCTTTAGATGGTCTAATTATCGTAATATACTAAATTTTGAACAAGATTATCCAGATGCTAAAAGTATAACTTTAAATCAAAATTATCGTAGTACTAATACCATTCTTAATGCCGCTAATTCAGTTATAAAAAATAATGTTGCTAGTAAAGAAGTTAATCTATTTAGTGAACTAGGAGATGGTGTTAAAGTCAAATATATGCGTAGTTATGATGAAAAGCATGAAGTAACTTTAATAATAGAAGAAATAAAAAAATTATTAAATGATGGTTATAAATATCGGGATATTGCTATTTTATACCGAACTAATGCTCAGTCACGAATATTAGAAGAAGGCATGTTAAAGATGAATTATCCTTATAAAGTTGTGGGAAGTTATTACTTTTACAAACGAAAGGAAATTAAAGCTTTATTAAGTTATTTGCGACTTATCTCTAATCATTCTGATGATGTATCATTAGTTAGAATTATCAACGTTCCAAAAAGAGGCATTGGTTCTAAATCTATCGAGGAATTAGAAAATGTAGCAAAAAAACAAAATACTTCAATATTTGAAGCTTTAAATAAACCAAAGGAATTAGAATTTAAAAAATTAATATTAGAGTTAACAGAAGCCAGTAAAAATATTGACTTAACGGAATTAATTGATTTAGTTTTAGAAAAAAGTGGAATAAAAGAAGAAATGGAAAAAGAAAACACTTTAGAATCAGAACTACGATTAGAAAATTTATTAGAATTTAAAAGTATAACAGAAAATTATCAAAAAGAAACTGGCACTATTAACTTGGAAGATTTTTTAGAAGATATCAGCTTAGTTGCTGATGTATCAGATCATAATGATAACGATAATGCCATAACATTGATGACTATGCATTCAGCTAAAGGATTAGAATTTAAAATTGTATTTTTAGCCGGATTAGAAGAAAATATAATGCCACATTCAATGTCTTTACAAGATAAAGATGGAATAGAAGAAGAAAGACGTCTTTGTTATGTTGCAATAACAAGAGCTAAAGAAAGATTATACATTACTAATGCTAAAAGAAGAATGTTATTTGGAAATACGACAATGAATCCTCCTAGTAGATTTATTGGAGAAATTGATTCAAACTTAATTGAAAAATCAGAAAACTTAAATGAAAAAGAAGTTAATAGTTTTGATAAAGAAAAATATTATAGTACAGAAGCAACCAATTATCAAAGCGGTGAAATAGTACATCATCAAATATTTGGTCGAGGAGTAGTAATAGATTGTGATAATCGTTTTGTTACAGTTGCTTTTGAGAAAAAATATGGCATTAAAAAATTTTTAAGTAATTATCAGGGACTTAAGAAAGGTGGAAAATGAAAAATTTAACATTAATTATAATGGCAGCAGGTATGGGCAAAAGATTTGGAGGTTTAAAACAAATTGAACCGGTTGGTCCAAATGGTGAAATTATTGCTGAATATTCCGTTTATGATGCTATCAAAGCTGGATTTAATGAAGTGATATTTATAATAAGATATGAGAACTTAGAGTATTTTAAAGAAAACATTTGTAGTAAATTTGCTAATAAAATTAAGGTATCATTTGCCTTTCAAGAATTAGATAATATTCCCAATGATACAATAATTCCTAAAGGAAGAAGTAAAATGTTAGGCACTGCTCATGCTCTTTATTGTGCCTCTGATTTTATTAATGGTGATTTTGTAGTTATTAATGCCGACGATTTTTATGGCCGAAATTCCTATAAAATAGCAGCAGACTTTTTTTTGAATAATTCTGAAGAATCATTATTACTAACAATTAATTATCCTTTTATTGTTACTAATAGTCCAAATGGTTCAGTAAAAAGAGGAGTTGTAGTAGAAGAAAATGGTTATTTAAAAAATAATGTAGAATGTGAAATTATCAAGGAAAATCAAAGCTATATTGCAAGGCCCTTAGATGGCAGTACACCATTTGTTATTGCTGAAGATCAACCTGTATCAGTAAATTTCTTTTGCTTAAGAAAAAAATTTTTAGATTATATTAAAACCGAATTAGTAGAATTTCTAAATAATGGTATTACATTAGAAAATGAATTTCTATTACCGAGTGTAATTAAAAATGGAATAAAGCAAAATAAGTTTAAAATGAAAGTTGCTGTAAGTAAGTCAAAGTGGATAGGGATGACTTATAAAGAAGATTTGAAAAATTTAAAAACTAATATAAATAATTTAATAGAAAGGGGTGAATATCCAAATAATCTTTGGAAATAGTATGAATGAGATAAAAAAAAGAGTTGAGGAATTAACCAAAATATTAAATGATGCTAATTATAATTATTATGTTTTAGATAATCCAACAATAACAGATCAAGAATATGATAAATATTTAAGAGAATTGATGAATATAGAAAAAATGTATCCGCAATATGCTCAAACAAATTCACCAACAAATCGAGTTGGTGGTGAAGTTATTGATAAATTTAAAAAAGTAGTTCATGAAAAACCAATGCTTAGTCTTTCTAATGTTTTTAGTGAGGAAGAAATAAAAGAATTTGATGTTAAAATTAAAAGTGATGGGTATAATCCTAGTTATGTTTGTGAATATAAAATAGATGGATTAAGTGTTGCATTGATATATGAAAAAGGAAAATTAATAAAAGGCGTAACACGTGGAGATGGCGTTACTGGTGAGGATATAACTCATAATGTTAAAACAATAAAAAGTATTCCTCTTATTTTAAATAAGCCAATTGATATCGAAGTAAGAGGCGAAATTTTTATGAATAAAAAAACGTTATATAAATTAAACGAAAAACGTAAACAATTAGGATTACCTTTACTGCAAAATGTTCGTAATGCCGCAGCTGGATCAGTTAGACAATTGGATAGTAAGGAAACTGCCAAAAGAGAATTAGATAATTTTATTTATAATTTACCCGAAGCAGATAAATTTAATATAAAAACTCACTTAGAGGCACTACAATTCATGAAAGATTTAGGATTTAAAGTAAATAGTGAAAGTAAATTAGCTAAAAATATAGATGAAGTCATTGAATATGTAAGAAAAACTACTATAAAAAGAGAAAAATTAGCTTATGAAATTGATGGTATAGTAATTAAAGTAAATGATTTAAATTTACAAGAAAAATTGGGATATACTGCTAAGTATCCTAAATGGGCTACAGCTTACAAATTTCCTGCTCAAGAAGTATTAACTAAATTAAAAGATATTATTTTTACAGTTGGAAGGACAGGTAGAATTACTCCAAATGCTGTATTAGAACCGGTGATAGTTATGGGATCTACAATAAGTCGAGCTACATTACATAATGAAGAATATGTAAAGTCTAAAGGACTCATGATTGGAGATATCGTTTCGATTAGAAAAGCTGGAGATGTAATACCAGAAGTTGTTGAAGCCAAAACAAGCAGAAGGACTGGTCAAGAAATTCCATTTAAAATGATTGAAAAATGCCCTATGTGCCATGAAAAAATAATTAAAATTTCTGGGCAAGCAGATTATTATTGTATTAATCCGTCATGTCCTAAAAGAAATATTGAAAGCATTATTCATTTTGTATCACGAGATGCTATGAATATTGAGGGTATGGGTGATGAAATAGTTGAAGAATTATATAATTTAGGTTTTGTCAAAAATATAATTGATATATATGCTTTGAAAAATAAAAAAGAACAAATTATGGAATTTGATGGTTATGGTGAAAAAAGCTTAAATAAAATAATTGATAATATTGAAAAATCAAAAGAAAATAGTTTAGAAAGATTATTATTTGGCTTAGGAATAAAAGAAATAGGAACTAAAACAGCAAAATTATTAGCCAGTTATTTTAAAAACATAGATAATTTAATGCAAGCTAACATAGATGATTTAAAAGATATCAAAGATGTTGGACAAGTTACTGCAGGAAGTGTAGTTTCATATTTTAAAGATAATATTAGTTTAATTAATGAGTTAAAAAATATAGGAATAAATATGGATTATAAAGGAAAAAATGCTGGTAGTAACGATTTAGTAACAGGGAAAAAATTTGTAATAACGGGAACTATATCAGGTATAGGTAGAAAAGAAATAAAAGAAAAATTAGAAAGTTATAATGCTAAATTCAGTGAGTCAGTTAGTAAAAATACGGATATTGTAATTGTTGGAGAAAATCCTGGCAGTAAATATCAAGAAGCACAAAGGCTAAATATTCCTATATGGAATGAGGAAAAGTTGAAAGAGGTATTAAATAATTTGCAATAGAATATAAATCTGTAGTATAATTATGTTACTCAAGAGGTGAAATTATTGAAAAATTTTAAAGATTTTTTAGAAAAAAATAAAGTATTAATATTACTTGGAGTTATTTTAATAATTTGTATTATTGCTATCATTACCGTAACAATTTCTTACTTTTTTGGAGGTAGCGAAACTGTATATGGTGATAGGTTAGATGAAATAGAAGACTATCCAATTGAAGAAAATTTTAAAAAAGAGTATATTTCCAGTTTAGAAGAAGATACATTAATTAATTCTGTTACATTTGATTTAAAAGGCAGAATTATTTATGTTACTATAGATTTTGTAGGAGATACATCATTAGTTGAAGCTCAAAGTAAGGCGGCAGCATCTTTAGATCAATTTACTGAAAAAATTTTAAGTTATTATGATATTATGTTTACTTTAAAATGTGAACAAACTGAAAATAGCGAAGGATTTACAATAACGGGAGCACGAAATATTGCTGGTTCAGGATTAATATGGAATAATAATACCCCAGTAGAAAGCGAAGAAGAATCATGAAAAAGAAAAGAAATATAATTTTAATTATTGTAATTGCTTTAATAGTAATTATATTAGCCATTATTACCTATTTTCTGTTAAATGATGAAAATAAATTAACCGTAGCAGAAAGAAATTGGATAAATGAAAATACTAATACATTACAAAATATTAATGTTGTAAGTAATGCTAATGTTTTTGGTAAAAATGGCGAAGGGGTATTTTATCAATTTTTAGAAGATTTTTCTAATAAATATGATTTAGATATCAATCCAATTACTTTTAATGTTGGTGATACTCCATCTGGACTAACTTTAGGAGTAAAAAATAGCGTTAATGATGATGATATAGTTTTTTATGAAGATCATTATGTTTTGATTAGCAATAAAGTAGAAATAGTTTCTGAAGCGAACGATTTATCTGGTAAAACCATAGGAATATTATCTAATGATTTAAGTTGTGTATCTAATTATATAGATAATATCAGTAATATTAGTTTTACTCAATATAAAAGTAAAGATGAATTATTTTCAGCAATGAAGGAAGATATTAATTATGTAATTGTTCCGTTAACACAATATATTGATACAATTTTAAGTAATAATTACAATATAATTTATCATTTTAGTGATATTAAAGCTTATTATATTTTACAAACAGATGATAGTACTTTAAGTAATGTTTTAAAAAAATATTATGCAAAATGGGATGGATTAACAGATTCATTTAATGCAAGTTTATTTACTACTTTTACTGATGCTTTAAATATTACTGATACCGAAATAGACGCATTACAAAGTGTTACATACAATTATGGTTTTGTTAATGCTTCACCGTATGAAGTCATCATGGGAGGCAAATATGGAGGTATAGTTGCAGTTATTTTAAGTAAATTTAGTGATTTTGCAGACGTTGAATTTAATTTTGAAAAATATCGTAATTATTCTAAATTTGCCAATGCTGTAGAAAATAAAAAAATAGATTTATATTTTAATTATTATAATTATAAAGATGATTTTTATTCAACTAATGGAATTAATATAGAATATAGTGTTATTGCTAATAGAAATAATAACGAAGTAATAAAGTCTATTAATTCTTTAATCGGTAAAACTGTATATGTTCAAAGTGGTAGTAAATTATATGATTATTTAAGTAATATTAATGGTATTAATATAAAAACTTTTAGTACTACTAAAGAATTACTTAAATTAAATAAAAAAGATGTATATATTGTTTTAGATAAAAATACTTTTACATATTATAGTAATAATGATTTAAATAATTATACAGAAAGATATAGTGATTATATTAATAGTGAATATAGTTTCAAGGTAAGAACTGACAGTGCTTTGTATCGACTTTTAGATAAATATATCAGCTATTTAGACGAAGAAAAGATTATAATTGAAGGATTAGATAATCATTATGAAACAATCAAAGATGGTTCAATAATAACTAAGATAGCGGAATATATATTATACATAATAATAATTGCAATAATACTTGCTTTATTAATAATTAAAAAGAGTAAAAAAATATCAATTGCTAGAAAAATAAAAAAAGATGATAAAATGAAATTTATTGATCAACTTACATCTTTAAAAAATCGTAATTTCTTAAATGAAAATATAGATACATGGAATAATAATACTATTTATCCTCAAACTATAATAGTAATAGATCTAAATAAAATTCAAGATATAAACGATTTATATGGTTATAATGAAGGGGATAGACAAATTAAAGCCACTGCTAATATTCTTGTTAGAACACAATTAGATAATAGTGAAATTATGCGAACAGATGGTAATGAATTTGTGATTTATTTAGTAGGATACAGTCAAAAACAAGTAAGTAATTATATTCATAAATTAAATAAAGAAATAAAAAAATTACCATATGAACACGGAGCAGAATTTGGATATAGTATGATTTTAGATGATATTAAAACCATTGAAGATGCTTTAAATGAAGCTGTTGAAGATATGAAAAAACAAAAGGAATTGCAAAAGAATGAAAAGGAAGTTAAGAAATAATTTTAAAGAATTTTTAGAAAACTTTTTTAAAGTTTTAAAAAGACCTGATATGGCTATATTGCCTGGACAATTAGCCTTTTTCTTCGTTTTAGCAATTGTGCCAACAATTACCCTTATTTGCTATGGAGCAGCGGCTTTAAATTTATCTACTGATGTAATATTTGATTTTATATCTAATGCATTTTCAGCGGATGTTGCGGCATTGTTACTTAATGCTCCAAATGACAATTTGTCAGGATATAGTTTCTTTTTTGTAATAGTTATGGGATATTTTTTGGCATCAAATGGTCCAGCATCTATAATTGTTACATCAAATATTATATATGGAGAAGAACAAACTAGTTTTTTAAAAAGAAGATTTAAAGCAATTATAATGACATTCTTTTTAGTTTTACTTTTCATATTTATGTTAGTAGTACCAGTTTTTGGTAATAAAATCGTCGAGTTATTTCAGTATGTTGATATTGATAGTGCGATTACAGCTAAAGTTACAAACATTATAAAATTATTACAAGGACCAATTACTTGGTTAATTATGTATTTTTTTATTAAAATATTATACACACTTGCTCCAAATAAAAGAGTTCTTAGTAAAAGTGTTGGATATGGAGCAATATTTACTAGTCTTGCTTGGATAATCATTACATATATATACTCTTACTATATAAATAATATTGCTTATTATGCAACATTTTATGGTAGCTTAGCTAATATTGTTATACTAATGCTATGGATTTATTTTTTAGCCTATGCATTCACGATTGGAATGGCATTAAATAGTCGTAAAGAGGAAGAAGAATTAGAAAAAACTGGAACTATAAAAGTAAAAAAATAGTAAATAATAATATTATGTACAGCAGATATTACTTATGTACATAATCTTTTTCGATATTAATCTAGTATTAGTTTACTAACAATATTGAAAAGTAATATCTATTCAATCCTACGGGATTGATTTTTTTTTTTTTTTTTTTTTTTTTTTTTTTTGGTTATTTTATTTTTTTTAAATTAATTATATAAGATTTTTTTTTTTCTTTTTTTTTTTTATT
>CALVVG010000025.1 GCA_944363795.1 uncultured Bacilli bacterium
AAGTTATTCCTGGTGTAAAGCCAAAAGAAAAGAAGATGTATAGAAAATAGATTATCTATTTTCTAACATCCCCTTTATTAGTTATATGATTGAAAGTGTAAGGTTTAACTATAGTATAGCTGTTGATTAAATAGGTGAATTTAATAGAGATGTTTTTAATCATTAGTAGATTATATTATAATTGGCAATTTTGATGAAACCACAGAGCAAAAAAAGTTTTGAAAAACAATATTAGAGTTAGAGTAGAATTAAAAAAGCAAATTATATTTAAAACAATTACAATGTATATTATGAAGTAGTCAGTTACACGAATACATATCAAAATCAACTAGTCATAATATACAAAAAAGTTAAAAAGTAAAAATTTTTGAACTGTCACTAACATACAGAGAACATAGTTTGTTGTAGTATAGTTAATATATTATAAAAAGTCATACGGCATTAACTATATATTGCAGTTATAATCAGATGACACACGTTGAATGTGTATGTTTACTAAAATTGCTTTAAAATTTATTATTAAGTGCAAAATAATGAATTTTATCAAACTAATATTTTTAAATTAGAAAGAAGTGATTTGTGTGTTGGAAATAACAGGGACAATTTTTATTATAGTTGTTGGTTGTATTAGCCATTTTTTATATGATTGGTTTCATCATAACAAAATTTTAGGATATTTAGTAACTGTAAATGAATCAACTTAGGAACATTTAAAATTGATTATTGCTCCAAATTTTTTATGGTTAATTGTTGAATATCATTTTTATTATAATAATTCAAATTTATTCTTTGCTCGTTTTATAGGTATTGTAGTAATGTTAATAATCATTCCTTTGATTTTTTATGGTTATACACATTTTACAAAAAAACCAATTTTATTTGTGGATATAAGTAGCTTTATATTAGCTATTATTGTGGGGCAACTTGTATTTAATAAATTTATAAATCTTAATGTATCCAGTTTATTATTAATTCACATAGGAATTGTTGGATTATTAATAATATTTTTTGCATATATAATGAATACTTATGTACCTCAAAAAAATTTTTTACATAAAGATCCTATTACTAAAAAATATGGGATTAAAGGACATTATGATGAAAAAAATAATATTAAAAAATGTAAATATTAAATTTAAATATTGCTATAAAATATTATAAATGGTAAAATTTTAATGAATGGAGAGTAAAAAATGCAAATATTTATAGAATCAATGGTAGAAAAATTTGGCTATTTGGCTGTTTTTGCATTAATTGCAATTGAAAATATATTTCCTCCAATTCCTTCAGAAGTAATTCTTTTGTTGGGAGGATTTATGACTACCAGTACTAATCTAAATATAATTTTGATGATTATTGCTGCAACATTAGGTTCGTTAGTAGGAGCTATAGTATTATATTATATTGGTAAAATATTTAATAAAGATCGTTTAAAAAGAATTGTATCTGGTAAACTTGGTAAAATTTTGCGATTAAAAGAAAAAGATATTGATATGGCTGATGAATGGTTTGATAATAAAGGAAATATTACTGTTTTCTTTTGCCGTTTTATTCCTATAGTTCGTAGTTTAATTTCTATTCCTGCTGGTATGAGTGAAATGCCAATGATTAAGTTTTTGATTTATACGATAGCTGGATCTGCTATATGGAATACAGTTTTAATTGTCATAGGTAATCGTGTTGGGGATAATTGGGAATCAATACTTGATATATTTGATAAATATTCCCATATTGTATTAATTATATTAATAATACTTTTTGTATTATTTATAGTCTGGTTTTATAAGTTTAGAAAAAGCAATAAGAAAAAGACACAAGCAGAATAAAATTTCTGCTTTTATTTTGGTTGATTAATTATTAAAATTATGGTATTTTTTATATGAGGATAGAAATATGAATAGTAAGGGATTTACTTTAACTGAATTAATAGCAGTGTTAGTAGTACTAAGTATAATATTATTAATTGCAATGGGGGCATATACAGGGATTCAAAAAAGTGTATTGGAAGGTCAATATAAAAATTTGGTTTTAGAAATAGAACAAAAAGCAGAAGAATATGCAGCAGATTTAGCAACAACTGATGTTATATATATTAATGTAGATACTTTAATAAAGGAAGGTTATTTACAAGCAGAAGATGAAAAAAATATATATGATCCGCGTGATAAAACTAAAATGAATTGTATTATGATTCATGTAATATTTGAAAATGGGGAATATAAAGCAGAGTTAGAAGAAAAAAAAGAGAATAATGATGGAACGTGTGATGTATCGCAAGTAGATGATTTACGTTTATCGTTATATTGCAATGGAGAAAAATGTAATGCTAATAAATGGTATACAGGAAATATAACATTAAGTATTGTCGGATTAGAAGAAATAACGCTCGCCAATAGTACAGTAGAGTGGACAAGTTTACTTGGAACATATGTTATACAAAATGCTGAAGTTAATAATAAAACGTTAGAAATAAAAGATGAAAAGATATTAAATACTACATATAATGTAACAATAATTACCGATAATGATGAAACATATACGATAAGTCAAAATATCAAAATAGATAATGTTGCTCCAGAGCTAGTAGTAAAAAATTTAAATGTTAATTATCAAACTCCGCAATATTTAGAAATAAAAGCTAATGATATGGATGGATCAGGATTAGAAGGATATGCATTAGTAAATGAAAATGAAAGTTGTATAACAGCCGAATATAGTTCAAAAAGCAAAATAGAAGTAAATAAAGCAGGTAATTATAAAGTATGTTTAAAAGATAAAGCAGGTAATATAAATGAAAAAGAAGAAATAACTATAAATGAAGTATTATTTAATTATAATGATTTATCAAATGAAGAAATAAAGCAAATACCTGTTTACTTTTTAGAAGGAGATACAAGTTATAAATTATTAATACCTGAAAGAAATGGTTATAAATTTGATATATGGATAAACGAAGAAGGAAATAGGATATATAATTTTGATTCTTTAAAAAACGATGATGTATTAACAGCTAAATGGGTAGTAGAAGATGTAGAAATACCAGTTGATAAAATTGATAAAGATACTGTTGGAGTAGTTATTACTAATAGAATTGATATGATATTAGTATTAGATGAATCTGGCAGTATGTCTGGTAGTAATATTGTTGATTTAAAACAAGTGTCTAATCAATTAATAGATAGCATGTCTTTTGAAGTAGGATCAACTATATCTGTTATAGCATTTGAAAGTAGCTCAAACATTTTGGTAAATCGGGGAACTTCGGCACAAACAGGTAAAATTGCTGTTAATAGCTTATATGCTGAAGGAGGAACTGATTTTGAAAGTGCATTAGCCACAACGGGCACTTTAATTAATAATAATAACTTTAAAAAAGAAGATACTTTTGTTATTTTTGTTAGTGATGGTGGTAGTAGTACTTCACAAAGTTATATTGATAGAGTTCAAGGTAAGGTAAATACATTATATGCAATTGGTATTGGTAGTGGTGCTAATTCATCAGTTTTAACTCAAATAGCATCTCCTAATAGTTATTATCATTCAATGGATGGATTAGAAAGTTTACAAGAAATATTTACTAAAATTCAAGATGAAATTAGAGAAGAAGTAACAATTAAATCCCAAAATGGACTGATAGAATTGCCGAATTTATATATTACTAGTGAGTTTCCATTACAATTGTTTAAAAATAATAGTGATGAAGCATTTGCTACATTTAATTCCCTTGCTGAAGCTGAAAAAGTATTATATTATGATAGTAATAATAAAAAGTATTATTTAGATTTAGTTAAAGTAGATAATGAATATAAATTAGGTGGCAATATTAATACTGTTAATTTTACTTATTATTATAGTTAAGGAGAAATAATGAAAAAAGTAAATATATTATTAATAATTTTAATTATTGTTGGTGTAGCCATTTGCATAACTTTTATTGTTCTTTTACAAAATAAAAAAGAACGATTAGTGGATGAAACTGTTATTAAAATAAATAATGTAGATTTTACATTGAATGATATTAAACAAGTTTTTTTACAATCAGATTTTGCTATTGAAAATAAATGTGATGGGCAGGTATATGATGCTGGTATAAAAATAATTTGTAATAAAAAAAACTATGATTTTGTTTTTAATGATTATGAATTACAAATATCTACTGATGAAAGTGGCAAAGATGTTTATAAATATTTGGTTAATTCAGTTGAAGAATTATTTGGTTATAAAAAAGATGAATTTATTGATACATTGGATAGATATTTAAATGGAGAAATTTATGTTCAAGGATTGAATTATAAAAAAAATGCTAATGAATATATGTTTGGTGTTGATGTTACACAAAAATTAAATAAGTATGTCGAAATTAATAAAATAGAAAAGGAAACTATCAAAGATATATCTGATATTAATTATGAATTTGAACAATTAGATTATAAAATTAGCAATATTGAAGTTATTAAAGATGATTACATAAATTTCCTAACATTTTCCGCTATTATTGGTGGTCAAAAAAGTTATAACGCTAATTTTACAATAAATTATTATGATATTGATGATAATTTAGTAGCCACTAAAACAGTTAATTTAAATGATTATGATACTTTTGGTTATCCATATTTAGGATTAGTAATTAATATTGAATTAAATAATGATATTGAATTTAATAAAGTAAGTAAGTATAGTTTTTATTTATCAGAAGGAGGTAAATGATGAAAAAAAGAATTATTAGTGCAATTATCGGATTAATTATTATTATTCCTTTAATACTACTTGGTGGATATATTTTTTCTGCAGCCATATGTTTGATTGCAACATTAGCCTATAAAGAATTATTAGATTTAAAAAAATCACATCAAGAATACCCAATTATTATGGCTTTTTTAGGTTTCTTTTGTATGGTAAGTATAATTCTTTCAAATTATGTTGATGTTTTTTTAATGGATGGTATTAGTTATAAAGTGTTAGTGCTATTATTTTTATTTTTAGTGTTACCCGTTATATTTTTCGAAAAAGATAAATATTTATCAAAAGATGCTTTTTATTTAGTAGGTATTAGTTTATTACTGGGGATAGTATTTAATTTATTTATTGTAATTAGAACTAATGGTTTATATTTATTTTTATACTTACTAATTATACCTATGGTTACAGATATATTTGCTATGTTGACCGGCAATTATTTGGGAAAACATAAGATGTGTCCTAAATTAAGTCCTAAGAAAACATGGGAAGGATCACTAGGTGGCTTAATTGGTGGATCGGTTGTAGGATTAATATTTTATACTATATTTATTAACAATTTAACTATTAAAGTAATCGTAATTACTATAGTACTTTCTATTGTAGGCCAAATGGGTGATTTGGTAATGAGTAAAATAAAAAGAGAAAATGAAATAAAAGATTTTTCCAATTTAATTCCTGGTCATGGAGGAATTTTAGATAGAATCGATAGTATTATCTTTGTTTTCTTAGCATATATGTTTTTATTATAAGGGAGGATAAAATATGTGGATTATAACATTAATTGTATTAATATTTATTTTAGGAATTATAATTTTAGTTCATGAATTTGGGCATTTTATATGGGCTAAAACATTCAAAGTACATATTTATGAATTTTCTATTGGAATGGGACCAATAATATTTACACATAAAGGAAAAGATAAAATAGATTATAATATAAGAGCCATACCTATTGGTGGTTTTGTTTCTATGGCTGGTGAAGTATATGAAGATAATGATAAAATTAATAAGAAAGCATTGATGTGTAATAAACCTTGGTGGCAAAGACTAATTATTTTAGTAGCAGGAGTAACAAATAATTTTATAATGGCACTAATATTACTATTCTTTATTGCATTAATATGGGGTGGAGAAACTTCAAATTTAGTTATCACTCAAATTCAAGATGATAGTGCAATTTCTCAAGTGGATGTTCAAGTTGGAGATCAATTATTGGAAGTCGATGGAAAAAAAGTAACTAGTTGGGAAATTACACAAATAAGATTGATTATGAAAACAAGTGATAATGAACATACTTTGACTTTAAAAGAACCAGATGGAAGTGTAAAAAAAGTAGATGTTACTCCTAAAATAGAAAATGTAAATGGAGTTGAAACCCCTAAATATGGTTTTGCTGTTAATCAAGAAAAGATGACTGGCTTCGCTGATTCAATTAAGTATGCATTTCATAAATTTGGTAATATTGTTCATTCGATGGCTTTAACAGTTGAAGGTTTATTTACAGGATCAATATCTTTAAATGCTTTATCGGGTCCTGTTGGAATGTATGAAGTAGTAGATCAATCAATGAGTTATGGACTTAGTCAAATTATTTATATAATAGCATTTTTATCTATAAATGTAGGATTCATTAATATTTTGCCATTCCCAGCTTTTGATGGAGGTCGAGTATTATTCTTAATTATTGAAAAGATTAAGGGAAGTCCTGTCAATTCTAAAATAGAAAATGCATTTCATATGGTTGGATTTATATTATTAATTATTTTAATGATTTATATTACAATTCAAGATGTATTTAGATTTTTTTAAAAGGTAATATTGAATTATCTTTTTTCTTTTGCTAAAATGAAAATATAAGTTAAGAAGGAGGGAATGTAATGGGACGTTTTTGTTCAAATTGTGGTAATGAAATAGAAGCTGGGACTAATTATTGTTCTAAATGTGGTGCTAATATTAGTGGTGATGATAGTAAAAATGTAGATTTTAATCAAAATCGTAGTGTTGGTTTTTCAGAACGTAATATTGCCACAGCTATTATATTGAGCTTATTTACATGTGGCATTTATAATATTTATTGGTTTATCACTTTAACAGATGAGATAAATTCATTAAGTGATGAAAAGGATACATCTGGTGGAGTTGCTTTTTTACTTTCATTAATTACTTGCGGTATTTATGGTATTTATTGGAGCTATAAAATGGGACAAAAGTTATATGTAGCTGGTCGCCAAAATGATAAAGCAATCGGTGATAATGGTGTTTTATATTTAGTTTTAACTTTGTTTGGCTTTGGTATAATTGCAGAATGCTTGATGCAAAATGATTTAAATAAATTTACTAGATGATTTTAGAAAAAAAGAACCTGAAATTAGCTATTTTAGCAATTTTGGGTTTATTTATCTATTTTTTTATAAGTGAAAAATATCATTTTGCTATACCATGTTTGTTTTATACTATTACTGGTTATTATTGTCCTGGTTGTGGTATTACCAGATTAGCTTTTTCCTGTTTGAAACTAGATTTTTATCAAGCGTTTCGTTATAATCCGTTAGCGTTTATTTTAATCATTTTATTTATTATTTTTAAATTATTGAAAATAATTATTAAAAAATTAATAAAAATTGATTTAGAAATTCCTAATTATATATATTATATTTTATTAATAATAATATTATTATATGGAATACTTAGAAATGTTCCGCTTTTTGATTTTTTTGCACCTACTGAAGTTTAGCAATAAATTTATTTAAAATGCTTGTAAATTAGTATAAAATTTGATAAAATTGAAATTGCTGTAAATGCAAAAAATAAACATCAATATGGATTATTTTTACGAGTGCTTAAAATGAGTGTAGAAGTAAGTTGAAATATTGAGAAGTATAACGAAGGAGGGATTTTATTTATGGCAGTAGTTTCTATGAATTATTTATTAGAAGCTGGAGTTCATTTTGGACACCAAACAAAAAGATGGAATCCAAAAATGAAAGATTATATTTTTACTTCTAGGGATGATATTTATATTATTGATCTAGAAAAAACTAAAGCATGTTTAGAAAACGCATATGCGGAAATTAAAACAATTGCTGAAAATGGTGGTAAGTTTTTATTCGTTGGAACTCGTAAACAAGCTGGTGAAGTTTGTTTAGAAGAAGCAACAAGAAGTAATTCTTACTATGTTACTGAAAGATGGTTAGGAGGAACTTTAACCAATTTCCGTACTATTAGAAGAAGAATCAAAAGATTAGAAGAAATTGAAAATATGGAACAAAATGGAACTTTTGATCTTTTACCTAAAAAAGAAGTTATTGGTTTAAAAAAGGAATATGAAAAATTAAATCGTGTTTTATGTGGAATTAGAAATATGGAAAAACTTCCTCAAGCATTAATAGTAGTAGATCCTAAAAAAGAAATTAATGCTATTAAAGAAGCTAAAAAATTAAGAATTCCTGTATTTGGTATTGTAGATACAAATAATGACCCTGATGATGTAGATTTTGTTATTCCTGGTAATGATGATGCAGTAAGATCAATTAAAGTTATGCTTGGGGTTCTTACTAATGCTATTTGTGAAGCTAATGGTTTAGAATTAGTGGACTATGTATCTGAAGAAGATAAAAAGGAAAATGATTCAAAAGAAAACAAAAAAGTTGTTGAAAAAAATAAAGAAGAAGTAAAAGTTGATGAAACTGTTTTAGAAGAATTAAAAGAAATGGCAGAATTAGATGAATTAGAGTCTAAAACGTTAACTGAATTAAAGAAAATAGCTAAAGATCGTAAGATTAAAGGCTATTCTAATATGAAAAAAGATGAATTAGTTAAAATTTTAAGTAAATAAGGAGGAAATTATGGAAGTTACTGCAAGTATGGTTAAAGATCTTAGAGAAAAAACTGGTGCAGGAATGATGGATTGTAAAAAAGCATTGGCAGAAACTAATGGCAATATGGATGAAGCAATTAATTGGCTTCGTGAAAAAGGAATTGCTAAAAGTGCAAAAAAAGAATCTCGAATTGCTGCAGAAGGCCTTGCTAATATTTATGTAGATGGTAATAAAGCTGTTATTTTAGAAGTTAATAGTGAAACTGATTTTGTTAGTAAAAATGAAGAATTTATTGAAATGATTGATACAATTGGTAAAGCTTTACTTGAAAGTGATGCAAAAACAATTGAAGAAGCAAAAGAAGTAGCTACTTCTGAAGGTACAATTGGAGAATTAATTGTTAATAAAACTGCGAAAATCGGCGAAAAATTATCTTTAAGAAGATTTGCAATTGTTAATAAAGAAGATGATGAATTCTTTGGCTCATACATTCATATGGGAGGAAAAATAGCTGCTTTAACAGTAATTAAAGGAGCAAATGAAAACGTTGCTAAAGATGTTGCAATGCAAGCAGCAGCAATGAAACCATTATATTGTTTTCCAAGTGAAGTACCTGCAGATGTTTTAGATAATGAAAAAAATGTATTAAAAGAACAAGCAATGAATGAAGGAAAATCTGCAGATATAGCTGAAAAAATGGTGGAAGGTAGAATTAAAAAGTTTTATAAAGAAATTTGTCTTGTTGAACAAGCATTTATTAAAGATGGTGATTTAACTGTCGAAAAATATGTAACTAACAATGGTGGAGAAATTAAGAGTATGATTCGTTATGAAGTTGGTGAAGGTATGGAAAAGCGAAATGATAACTTTGCTGAAGAAGTAATGAGTCAAGTGAAAGGTAACTAAGTCAGCTAAAATGTTGACTTTTTTTGACAAAAAAATTACTTTTATTTTAAATAAAGACTTTATTTAATGTTATAATAATTATGGTGGATTATTTTCATGAAAAAGATGTATATAAAAAATGAAAAATTATTTAAAAATAAAATACAATTAGTAGTTTATTTACTTCTTTTTGCTTTGTTAATATGGGCATTTATTTATTTAGGAACTATTGATTATGATAAAACATTACCTGATAATGAAAAATTTGCTCAAGAATTCAGTTTAGTTAGTGAAGATAATGTATTTGAATATATAAATGCAACAGAAGCTTTAATGGTTGCTAATGGAACTAAAGGAATAGTTTTATTTGGAACTAAAAATGAATGGGTAAATTACTATGCGAATATAGTTAATAAGGTAGCTAAACAAATTGAAATCGATAAAATATATTATTATGATTTTATTAGTAATAGGCAAGATAATAATGGTACTTATGAACAAATTGTAGAACTATTAAGTGATTATACAATGTATGATGATTATAATAAAGCAGAAATTTATGCTCCATCTTTATTAGTTGTTAGTAAAGATCAAGTTTTGCTATTTGATATGGAAACATCATTTAGAGTTAGTGACATAGAACCAGCAGAATATTGGAATTCCTTTAATGAAGAACAAAAAATTAAAGAGTTAAGTAAAGTGTTTCAAGAATATAAGGAAAGTTGAGGTAATTTATGGATAATACAAAAAATATTTTTGGATTAGTAATATTTATAATTATATTATTAATATTTGTTATCGGAGGATACTTTTTAATGGATTATATGTTAAATGATTATAAGGGGAATACTACTAATAAAGATAATGGTGTAACAGAATTAAAGGAAGTACGAATTGATACTACTAAAGATTACATATATTATGAAAATATTACCGATATTTTGCATGAAGAACATATATCTAAAGAAGACGTTGTAATAAATGTTAAAGGATTTGAAAGTGTTAATGAAAAACTAAAAGAAGAGTTAGTATCTCTTAGTTCTAATCAAGTTTTAATTGCAGATGCTCAATTAACTGATGATACTACTTGTATGCAAAACGAAGAAGGATTATATAGTTTTAACTACCGAGAATATAATGATACTCAATTTGGTGATTATATCAGTTTAGTTATAAATGATTTTAGTTATAAATGTACTACTGGTAGTAGAATAGAAAATATTAAAAGTTATGTAATAAATAAAAATAGCGGGGAAGAAATAACGGAAGATGCATTATTAAATGAATTTAATATAACAGAAGATGCAATTATTGATGCTATTAGAAAAAGATTAAATGATACCCAAGTACTAGATGAAGGAGAACAAGTTATTGATATTGAAGGTACTATTAATGATATTAAAAATGGTGAATATAATAAAGTAAAAGCCTTAAGTATTAGTAAAAATGGAAAACTTGTTATTAATTTTATTGTAAAATCTAATAGAATTAATTATAATGATAGTATAGAATTAAATTAAAAAAGGAGATTATTATGGATTCAACCGAGAAAAAAATGGAACAAACTATTGAAAGTTTAAGAAATAAGTTATTAAATATTCGAGCTGGTAGAGCTAATCCTGCTATGCTTAATGGTATAATGGTAAATTATTATGGAGTACCTACACCGATTCAAAGTGTAGCTAATATTACTGTTCCTGAAGCAAAACAATTGTTTATAAAGCCTTATGATCGTGGAACATTAAAAGATATAGAAAGAGCAATAAATGAAGCAAATTTAGGTATTGCTCCAACAAATAATGGCGAGATGATTATTTTAACTATCCCTGATTTAACAGAAGATAGAAGAAAAGAATATGTTAAACAAGCTAAAGCTGTTGGTGAAGAAGCTAAAGTTGCTTTAAGAAATATAAGACAAGATGCAAATAATAATATCAAAAAAGAAGAATATCCAGAAGATGAAGAAAAAAGATATTTAGAAGAAGTGCAAGAATTAATAGCAAAATATAATAAAATTGTTGATGAAGAAATAAGTATTAAAGAAAAAGAATTAATGCAAGTATAAAATTTCAATCTGAAAAGATTGATTTTTTTTTTTTTTTTTTTTTTTTTTTTTTTTTTTTTTTTTTTTTTTTTTTTTTTTTTTTTTTTTTTTTTTT
>CALVVG010000026.1 GCA_944363795.1 uncultured Bacilli bacterium
CTTCTGTTTCTAACATCATTGTTAACATATTTGTATTTTCTGTTATTTCATTTGTTACTTCTTCGTTATTCGTTAAATATTTATAACTTTCTATAGATGTTATTGTTAATATTATTCCTACTATTACTATTTTTTTCATTACAAAACCTCTATTTTCCCCATTATACAAAAAAAAAAAAAAAAAAAATCAATCTTTACAGATTGAATTTACAACTTATTTTTTTATAGAGGCATTATATATTTCTACAATATTGTTTTGCAAAATTTTAGTAAATGTTTCTTCATCTTGTTTAATGCTTAATCCCTCTAATAATGCTCTAGAAAAACTAGCAATTAGCTTTTTATTATGAGTTAATAATTCACATGCATGATGTTTAGAATAACCACCGGATAAAGCTACAATTCTTAACACATTCTGATAATTTGCTAAACTATCATAAAAATTATCTAAATCTGGAATTGTCAATTTAAGAATAATATATTGATCCTTATTTAATTTTTCTATATGTTTTATTAATTCCTTTTTTAAATAAGTTTCGATATTTTTTTTATTTTTACTATTTATATCCACTTCTGGTTCTATTATTGGAATTAAGCCTTTATTTATAATTTTTTTAGCTAATTCAAATTGTTGATCAACTAATTTTTTTATCCCATATTCATTATATTCTTTTATCACAGATCGCATTTTAGTACCAATAATACCATATTCTAAAGCTGTATCTAAAATATCATTTAAATCAGGTATTTCTTTTAACGTTTCTACCCCGTCACTCATATTATCTAAACCAATATCTATTTTTAAAAATACAGGTATTCCTTTGTCTTTCAAATATTTCACAGTATTAATACCATTTATATCTCTTTCCATTGTATTTTTAAATATTATTGTTCCTAAGATATGTTCACTAGTAAACGTTGGGTTAGTAATTATTCTTGCTCGCATTTCATGAATATAATTAAACATAATCTCATCATTTAAAATTTGATCTTCTGTATAGCCATAGTTTATTAAAGTTTTCCTACTGCTACCACCACTTTGATCCAATGCAGCAATAAATCCTTTTCCTTTTTTAAAATGTTCTAAAATATTCATAATATCCTTCTTTCTAATTTCTGCTTTCTTTTTTTATCAGTTTAGCATGTAACACTACTCTTTCACTATCATTATAGCATGTAGATAAAGTTAAAATTTTATCATTTTCATTAAATTCTACATTAAAATTATATTGACTTCTGCTTTTTAACATATTTATAAAGTCCAAAAATTCTTCATCAGATGAAAAATTAATTTTTAAATAATCGCTAGTTGTTGGTATATGATATACACTAAATACTTGCCATAATGTATTTTCATTCTCTGTAGATAATTTAATAACATGGTTATTAATATCATCATACCAATCGGAGTTAAAAATATTTTTTAATGAACCAAACATTGTACCATTTAGTCGTCCATGAGCATAAATTATAGTATTTTTATCTAAATTATTAATATCATTTCTATAATCTAAATACACCCATCCAGCTGAATTTTTTTTCTTATTAAAATCTCTTTTTAAATAATAATCATTGTCAATAGTTTGAACAAATGGATAATTAATATTTGTTCCATTTACTTGTAACCATCCTTTTGTATCAGAATTTATTTGTAACAAATTACTAAAATCTACATTTATCAATTTCATTTTAATATAATCCCAATAAGGATTAACAGAATTTTCTTCTTTTGGGGGATTTACTATTTCTGTTTTTTCACTATCTTCCATTTCAACAATTTCAACATTTTCGTTAATTATTTCAATTTGTTCATAAGTTTTATCGGAATCTATTTTCCAAAAAACAACTTTAATGCCTGAATAAATAAATGTACCCAAAAATATTAACAGCAAACATAAAGCAATACATTTTTTAACAGAAAATTTACTTTCCACTATTTTGGCTTTTCTAAAATCAATTTTTTCTTTATGTGATTTCAATGTTGGTAATATAATATTTTCAATATCATCTGGACTTAGTTTATCTAAAAATTTGTCTTTATTTATTTTATTCATATCTAATTGTCTTTCTTCAATTAGTTAATTGAATATTAATAATATTTTTATCTTTATTAATTTTTAATTCACGATATTTAACATTACATTGATTAAACATTTTTTTTGCTGCTATAAAATTATTCTTATCTTTGTATTTGTCACTTAAATAAATTACTTCTTTTATTCCGCTTTGAATAATTGCTTTAGCACATTCATTACAAGGAAATAGATCTACATAAATTTTGGCGTTTTCAAAATCTTTTTTATGGCCCCGAAAGTTCAATATTGCATTTAACTCGGCATGACAAACATAAAAATACTTAGTTTCTAACTCATTTCCATCTCTATCCCATGGAAATTCATTATCATCATATCCATTTGGAGTTCCGTTATATCCAATAGATAAAATGCGATTATCTTGACTAACTATACATGCTCCAACTTGAGTCGATGGGTCTTTACTTCGAAGTGCTGATAACTTGGCGATGCCCATAAAATATTCATCCCAAGATAAATAATCTTTACGCTGTTTATCTATCTTTGTCATTTTATCACTTCCTATTATAATTTTAACAAATTATATATAGAAAATCTACATTTGTTTTTATTAATTTTTAAATCAATACTTAAAATATTTTATTTAAAAATTATCACATTCTGATTTTAGGCAAAACAAAACTCGAATAAAAAATTCGAGTAAAAATCAATCTGGTGCCCTTTTGGTGGAAGTATAACAACCATTTTGAGCAAAAGAAATAGTTAGTAATAATTATTAACTAACTACAGTATATCATAAAAATTACAAAATTTATTAAAAATATAGTATTTCAAACAAATTTATGTTATTATATAACCTATTCAAGGAGGTTTTAAGATGAAAATCATAACTGATGATAGTGTCTATGTTCAAAAAAATGATATTGCATATTTAAATCAAACAGATTTACCAATACCAGCATCTATATTTATGAAAGTATTTGGAAATGGAATTGTTATTATAGACGATAGTAATAGATATGAATTTGTTAAATTTGACGTACCTGAAGAAATTGAGTTTTTTAAAGGTCTTAGTTGGATGATAAATTATAACGAAGTAAAAGATTTATCTGAAGAAGAAACAATAGCTTTAGGTCAAAATATTGCTCAAGAAAAAAATGAAATTGCAACTAAATTTAATTCAATGTCAGAAAAAGAAAGAAAAGAAAATATGCAAATGGTTCAACAATGTGAATTGCTTGATTTTAAAATGTATTCATTAAGAGATGTTTTATGGTTTAAACAAGGACACATAAAAATGGATTTACCAGAAGGTATTGAATATCCTATAAGTTTTCAAAATCCAGAAAATGGTGTACCAAAATTAATTAAATCTATTTTTAAGAAAAAGAGAAAATAAGCATTTTATATGATTACACACGCTCATTGATGATGTCAATGTGCAAGTGTATTTACTAAATTGACACCTTTTAGTATTTAAGGACTATGATTTAAAAATAATCACAGTCCTTTTCTTCAATATAATTAGTCAATTCTTTCTCTTTTGATGTATTATTTATATCAGTTTCACTATATAAATGATTATCATAACATTCATAAAAAACTCTTCATTTTCTTCTTAAATAACAAAAAAACTAACATTTCTGTTAGTAATTTATTACTCTCGAATTTATAAAAGTTCGAGTTTACTATCAATCTGGTGCCCAAGGTCGGACTTGAACCGACATGGTATTGCTACCAACGGATTTTGAGTCCGCCGCGTCTACCATTCCGCCACTCGGGCACAAGTTGATTATATCATAAGTTATACTTAAAATACAATTAATTTTAATAAATTATTCCATTTTCATTTAAAAAATTTAATAAATCTTCTCGATTACTATACCCTAATAAATAATTTTTTACCTTTTCATTTTCTAAAATTATAACTCTAGGAGTAGCAAAAAAATTATCACCAATATCCTCACTACCATAACTATTTATTAACTTTTCTTTTAAAAATGTTTTTTCTTTACTAGTTATTTGCCAAAAATTTAAATAAAGAGATTGAAATTCATATTGAACTTGAATTTCTTTTAAATCATCAACCAATGCTTGACAATAACGACATGAACTAGAACCAAATACAATGACATATGTCCCTGTTTTATTAAATAAATTTATCAATTCATCAAAATTAATTTCTCTTAATTCATTATAATCAGATTTAAAATCTATTAGATTTGTAATATCATATATATTTTCATAATTTGAAGTATTATTATTGTTTTTTCTTTTATCTTTTACTACATATTTATTTAAATCTATTTTTCCTACTCCCCATGGTCTTGTTCCATCTGTTTTATAAATTACATTATTAGAATCAATTAAAATTTCAGTAATATTATTATCAATATACTTTTGATATTGCTCATTAACAAAAGTAATACCATCTAGTAATAAATGACTTTTATTAGAATATTTAAAGCTACCACTTATTTTATAATCTAATATTTCTTTATCAAAAATAATATTGTTTTCATTTATATATACTAAAATACCATCAAAATTAACATCTATATTGTCATTTAAAATATTATAATTACAATTAGTACTCTTAAGTTCATACTCTGTATTTTCTTCATTCCATTTTATATTTAAATAACAATTATCTTCCAAAAAAGTTATATATCCATCAGATTGATAATATTTATCAGCTTTTTGCAATTTGATTGTTGTAAAATAGGTACTTTTTTCTTCATAAATTAAATCATCTATATTAAGAAGTGTTATTTTTTCTTTATCATCAATCTCTTTTTTGATATGATTATTATTACTAAAAAAATATATAAAAATAATAATTAATAATATAACTAATACAATACCACCTATTAAAAATATCTTTTTTTTCATTTTACACCTAATATGATAATACCAAAATATAAACTTTATAGCAACAAATTTTGCTTATTCTATTATTTTTTAGTAGATATACCATAACTTAAATTAACTTCATCAAAAAACAAAAAATTATGTCGAGGATAATATGTAAGCAAAGCAAATAAAATATAACTTAATACTATTAATATAACAGGTAATATTTTTATATTTAAATCTTCTAAAGATAATATTTTATAACCAATAAATTCAACTAGAATGTAAGTTATTAACATTAAAGTTATAGATATAAACATGTTTTCACCTAATAATTTGTATAATGGTATAAATATAAGCAAATAAAATATTACGCCTACAATAGCTTTAGTAATAATTTCAACATACAAATTATTATATTTTACTTTAAATTTATTCATCAAAAAAACACTTATACAAGAACCAAATATAATTACTCCAAAAATTATTTTCATATGTTCCCAAATGGATTCATTGACTGGAAAAAATACAGATGTTATAAAAGAAGGAAACCAATCATACAAAAAGTGCCATAAAAAAGATAAAGCAAAAAAAATAAACACGTTAATAATTTTTATTTTTTTTAGCGTCATATTATCACCTACTAATAATATGCTTTAAACATAAATAATTATGCTAATTTAAATTTTACTTTATTTATTTTTCTTTATAAATTGATGCAAATAATTCTTGAGAATCTTCAGATAATTGAGTATTTTTAGGTAAATCAGGTAAATCATTAATTGTAGCAAGTCCAAAATAATCTAAAAATTCACTCGTTGTCCTGTACAAATTTGGTTTTCCTGGCAAAGAACTTTTGCCACTAATTTTAATTAAATCTTTAGCCATTAATTTTCTAATCATATTAATACTAGAAATTCCTCGCAATTCATCTATTTCCATTCTAGTTATTGGTTGATTGTAGGCGATAATAGCTAAAGTTTCTAGTGCTGATTGACTTAACGTATTACTATCTTTATTAGAAATTAACTTTTGATAATATTCTTTATGTTCTTGCTTAGTAGTAAGTTTAAAAGATTCTCCAATAAAACTTATTCTTATGCCCCTATTTTCTTTATTATATTCTTCTTTTAATTGTTTTAATAATTCTTGAGCTTCTTTTTTATTAATTACCATTATTTCACATATATTATCTAACGTAAGACCTTCATCACCAACTACAAATAATAAACCTTCTAAAATTGCTAATTTATTCATTATTCACCTTCTCAATAAAAATATCTCCAAAAATTTCTCTTTGATCTATATTTACCTCATTATTTTTACACAGATCTAAAAGGGATAAAAATGTTGCTACAATTATATCTTTATTATAATCTTCAAATAATTCCATAAATCTTACTTTTTTTCTAACATTTAAAAAATCTCTAATATATTGTTTTCGTTCTTCAATACTTATTTCTTTATGGGTAATTCGTGTATTAAGGGGTTTTTGATAAAACATTCGTTTTTGCAACTCAATGAATGCCTGTTGTAAAATATTTGGATCCAATTGTCCTTCTAATTTTCGATGATAGTCTTTATATTCATTTATATTTTCTGGAACTTTAGTAAAAAATTCATTTCTCTTTTCTTCTAAATCTTTAAAAATATTTGTGACATTTTGATATTTTTCATATTCGATTAGTTTATTTTTTAAATCTTCTTCACTATTTATTACAAATTCATCATTTTCGTTAGAATCATCTGGAATATTTAAAAGTAGTCGACTTTTTAAATGTATTAATTCTGATGCCATTACTAAATATTCACTTGCTTCATCTAAATCATTTTGAGGAAGACTATTGATAAATTCTAAATATTTATCAATGATATATTTTGTATCAATTTCATAAATATCCATTTTTGCTGTTCTTACTAAATGTAAAAGTAAATCTAATGGTCCTTCAAAATCATTAATACATAAATTCATAATATCCCCCTTTAATTACAAGTATAACCACTAGCTTCTAATTCAAAATAAATAATTTTAGCATCTGTTCCTTGTTCATAGTAAATGATATTATCAAACGGATTATTAGTAATTGTAGATAAATTCAATGTAGTTTTAAATATCATATTATTATTTTCAATCGTTACATGCGAATTAATGCCCCCAAAAGTATTATAAGTAGCTGCCAATGCTTGATAATTACTATATAAGGTATTGTAATTAGGATCGTTTGTAGAAACTGTAAATATATCTTCTATAACATTAACTTTATTATTTGTTAACATATAATTTACTGTTTCATAATTTTTTGTACAGGTTAAAGTTGCATTATTATTTTCATCCATTTCTAAATTATGAACAGGATATTCATCTGGCGTTATTTTAAGTAAAGCAATGCTACTTATGGTAGAATCTACTAAATCATAGGTAAATGTTGTTGAACCTCCATTTACTACAATTTGATTAGTTAACATAATACGTTGTAACAACGTATTATTACTATTATATAAATTAATAAAATAATCTAATTGTGAAAAATCTAATATAGTTGTTCCCTTATTAGTTACTACAAAACTAATTTGATTATTATTTATATTAAAATTAGATAATGTAAAATTTTCTTCTTCAATAAGTAAATCATTTGATAAAGTATGCTGAATAATATCTATTTGTTCATCATCGGTCTCATTTTCTTCTTCATTAACCGGAGGTCTAATCGGTGTATTTACTTCAGGGTGTAAATATTTAGTAACTTGTTCAGTAATATCTGGCAAAAATATTACTAATCCTATAAATACAGCAAATATAAATGTTATCCAAATAATTCCCCCTTTTTTTTCTTTTTTCACATATAAAACTGTTGGGGTCAATTCTTTGTCTATAATTTCTATTTTTTTCTTCTTTGCCATAATAATCATCCCATTTCATTCTATATTGATTATACTATATTTAGAATTACATAACAAGAAAAAAATTCTAGTAAAACTAGAACTACTTATTTGATTGAATTAATAACTTCTAAATAATACTTTGATAATTCTTTTTGCTGACTTTCATCAATTTTTTCATAAATATTTTTTACTTTTGGAACTAAACCTTCATGAAATCCTAATACTTCACCATCTTTAACTGCAATAAATGTTGGTGAATTTAAACGTTTTACACCAGTATCATATCTATTACCAGATGTATCTGTAACATAATACTCAGATAAATTATTAGATAATAAATCAACAATTTCTAAATAAGCATCTGTTCCTTCTTTAACCAGTTCTGGTTCAATACTGCCATTAAACTTATAAACATCTCGAATATTTTGAATATCTACATAATATATTTGATCAATATTATTTTCTGCTGCTAAATTTAACAAAGTTTCTATTGAATTTCTAGTATATGGACATGTTGCATAACCAAAATAAATATACGCATTATCATTTTTCATTATCTCTAAAATTTCTTTACCAGTTTTATATATAATTGGATTATCTTCAGAAATAGTAACATCTAAAACATTTTCATGTACATCATCATAGACTGCCTCATTATATTGTTCAAATTCTTTTTTAAATTTTTGAGCATCGCTTAACGATTTTCCGTTATAATTTGCTACTAAAAATATACATATTCCTATAGTCAACAATATACAAACTGCGCTAATAATATATAATACTTTATTTTTCATTATTTACCACCTAAACAAGCATACCATATAAAAAAAACATAAGCAATAATAAATTTTTTTAGTTGGGCTTCAAAAATATTTTTTGTTATTATCAAATTCTTTATCCATTAACAACTCATGAATTATTTCTTCTTCATTTTCAACACTAACTTCTTCAATTCTATCTACTCGCAGTTTTTCGCTGATTAAAATTGCTTCTACCTTCTTAACGGCATTATCTAAATCATCATTTAATACAACATAATTATAATTATTTAATTGATTGATTTCATTATATGCTACTTTAAATCTTGATATAATTTGTTCAATATTTTCATCTCCTCGTTGCATTATTCTTCTTTTTACTTCTCGCATCGATGGAGCCATAATAAAAATTAATATCGTTTCAGGATATATTTGTTTTATTTGTTTAGCACCTTGCACATCTATTTCTAATATAACATCTTTTCCACGCTCTAACAATTCTAAAACTTCTTTTTTTGGTGTTCCATAATATGCTCCATATTGAACTTTAGCGTACTCTAAAAAATCATGATTCCGAATTTTATCTTCAAATTCGCTATCCGTAACAAAATAATAATCTACACCATTTATTTCATGTTCTCTTTTTGGTCTGGAAGTATAAGATACTGATAGTACAATATCATTATGATTGGCTAATAGTTTTTTTATAACAGTTCCTTTACCAGCACAAGTGGTACCAGAAATTATTATTAAGTCCCCTTTAGTTTTTGTTTTTAACATAAAATACCTCTCTTTTGTAAATAATTATATCAAATTAATTAACAAATTCAAGATTTTACTTGTCAAAAAATATTTATTATGATATATTATTATTGTATTTTTATGGCGATGTAGCTCAGTTGGCTAGAGCATCCGGTTCATACCCGGCAGGTCGTGTGTTCGAATCACACCGTCGCTACCAATGAAAATCATACTTGTTTATACAAGTTTAAGACTACCAATTCTTATGAATTGGTTTTTTATTTTGCAATAAAAAATATTTATTTACCAAAATATTGTAAACATCACCTAATATAATCAACAAAACAAAAAAATTTGATTCATAACTTATTTATTATTATATAATATAATTGGTGATAAAATGTTTAAAATAAATTTATTAGCCAATAATGAAAAATATATAAATGAAATAACTACTGAATTATCTTTGTGGTTAGGTAAAGAAGAACAGAAAATTAAAAAAACATTATTAAATGGAATTAAAAATAATTCTTATCCATTTACAATAATTTTTGAAAACGAAACGGAATTAATTGGTTTTTATATGATTGTGAAACATGATAATGATCATACAAATTATACTCCATGGCTAGCTAATCTTTTTATAAAAAAACAATATCGCAAACAAGGATACGGAAAAATATTAGTTACTTCAATTCCATCTTATATGCAAAGATTAAATATTAAATCTTTATATTTACATACACGATTAAATAATTTTTATGAAAAATTTGGTTGGAAAAAGCTACAAAAATTAGACTTAAAAGATGGAATAATTAGAAATATTTATGTATTAAAAGGGGATGTTAGAAAATAGATAATCTATTTTCTATACATCTTCTTTTCTTTTGGCTTTACACCAGGAATAACTT
>CALVVG010000027.1 GCA_944363795.1 uncultured Bacilli bacterium
GTTTATGGGACTTTTTATTTATTAAATTAAAAAAGAAGATGTATAGAAAATAGATTATCTATTTTCTAACATCCCCTATTATTTGATAATTACATTTCCACATGCAATAAAAATACATCACAATAATTCTAAATAAATATAATTCAACATTATTTAAATATATTACAAAAACAATTTCTTAAAACTCGATAATACAGTTAAAATATAACTTAATAAAATCATATTACAATAATTGTCATCTTTATTTAACATTATTTGAAACAATACCACAATAATTTTTTTCGTGATTAAATCTTTTTTCTAAAATTTCACCAATCAGTTTAGGAATCTGCGACCAATTATCTGTTTGATAGCCTTTATAGTCTGGATTATTGCCATATAAAATAGGTATTACTCCAACTGATTCAGCCTCTAAAATATATTTCATATCATTATCAATTAATATATCATATCCATGCTCTTTTAAAAATTCTTTTTTAGAATAAAAACCTAAATTAATATAACGATAATTTATCCCTTTTAATTCGAAATACTTAACAAGTTTTTGTTTTAAAGAAGTATACTTATCTAAAGGTCTTGCCGATAATAAATCAATCACATAGCTCTGTTTAATTAATTCATTTAAAGCAGCACTAGCATAAGGCTTAACCTCTCCAAATGCCATTTTTTCTCGGTATTGACTCCAAAATATAGATAATTCCATATCTCCACATTTATACTCCTTATCAGCATCAACTTCCGGATTATCTAATAAAAATTTTTCCCAATATAATTTTTCTAATTCCTTAGTACATAAAATAGTATCATCAATATCTACTGCTATTTTTATTTTATTAATATTATTTTCTTGTAATAACGCTAACTTAGCTAGCTCTTTTTCAACATGTTCTTTTGTTTTATGTATATCGCTTATAACTTCATCGATATCATAAATTTCTGATTCCTCATCATTTGCCATAATTTCTTTATTTAAATAATTTAATGTCCCATTAGGGCCAAATAATCCACTTAAGTTCAACTCATCAATACAACAAGTAAAATTAGCTAAATCATTTTGATTAATTGGTAATTCACCTAGTTCATATATCTTTGCAATTTTTCTCTGCATTTTCAAAGAATCAAAATAACCCCACCAATTGTTATCACTGTGAAACTCACCATTTTTTAGTTTAAAACCTTTTATTCCATCTTTCACCATTTCATACTTAGGATCTATATAAGTTTTCCAATATTGGTCAACAATTAAATGAATTAAGTACCCAAAATAAAATGGATTAGATAAATAATTATAGTATTTCATATAAAATTCTATATAATCATTAGCTTGACCATTTTTTACTCTAAAATCCCAAAAATGAGTTAAATATTTATCTTTTATTCCACTTTTAGCTTCTACGTTTCTCCAACTATCGGGTGCCACAGTACCAATTCTTAATAATAACTCATCAAATCCTATATTTTTATTTACTTCTTTAGCAATTGCTTCATGTATTCTAGCAGATGGCATTTTATTTCTCCCTTCATTTTCTATTATAACTTCAAATTTATCTTTGAGTAATCAGCTATAAAAAATTATAATTATACACATTATATTAAAATATGTTTGTATTCTTTTAAAATTAGTTCATCACTAAAATCTATATTTATTCCTTTTTAAATAAGTTTTTTTCTAAACTCATTTAAAACATTAATTATTGTTTTTTTATCAGCTTTTAATTTAGTAAAAAGATAATTTTTTATAATATTTACACTTCTATTTTTCCTGATTATTCTATTATTTTCATTAAATTTAAAGTGTTTATAATTTTTATTTTCTCTGTTTTATAAGAATAATTCTATTATCTATTGAATAAAATTATACTCTAAATAATATAACTCAATTTATCAACTAATACCACAAATCCTTGTATGTGGAAACATATTACATACATACAACCCCATTTTTACGAGTTCAAAAATTTTTACTTTTTTAACTTTTTTTGATTTTTTTTAATTTTCAAAATTCCTTATTTTACTAGGCTTTTCGACTTAGCACTGACACACATTCAACGTGCATTGTTTTTATATTATGACTAGTTGGTTTTAATATGTATTGGTATAACTGACTACTTCATAATATAATAAACTATTTACTCCAAATATCATTTTAATCATTTCATCAAACCATAACAATATTTTTTATAAAAACAATATCAACATATTACTATTAATTATGTATATTTTTTTAGTTTAAAAATTATAATTTTTTACCTGGATAGGATGTAGTCCCAATAGTTTTATTCCAAAATTCATGTTGTAATAATTGTTTACTGCTTAAAATCTCACTTATTTGTTTTGTATTTTCATAAGGTATAATATTTAATTTACATCCAATAAATTCCATAAAATTCATATAAATTTTAAATTGGTTTTTCATATATTCTTCATAAGAAATATGATTATCCAAAATATAATTTTCAAATCTTTCATCTAAAAAATTCAAGTCTTTAGCCTTTGTAATATCTACTTCTGTTATTCCATAAGCACTTATAATATAAAATTTATGATCTATTGCATCAATTGATAATAAATCTGAAAACGATGGAAAAAGATTTGCCGTAGTACCATCATCTGGATGAGAATGTGCAAAAAATTGAATAACTCCAGTTGATATAAAATTATCTAATTCAATTGGAATATAACATGTCTTTTTATTCGAAACAGTAAGAAACCATATATTATTGATTAATAATAACCCAAATTCTCCCATAAATTCAGGAAATTTTTTCATTATATCAATTGGTGGCTGTTCGTCTAAAATATATATTGCCTCACCTCGCATTAATATATCTTTTATTTTCAACAATTGATTATTATTTAAATGTAAATAATTTTTTGTATTCTCCATAAACATATCTAACATATTTTTTCTCATAAAACACCACTTTCATATCTTGTTTATAAATTACTATATAGATTATTCAACCAATACCACTAGACCTTGTATGTGGAAACATATACTACTAAAACAACCTAGCATATTTTTTCGTGTTTTTTTCTTAAAAATCTGCTATTATTTTCTATTTTTTTGACTTTTTTTAATACCCTATGTATAGTTGATTTTCCCTTATTTTATAAGGGTTTAACGCAGTTTTAACAAGCACACACATTCCACATGATAAGAATAACTAAACATATCTAAAATATATAACTGCTCGATACTATATTTTTCGCTTAAAATTTTAATATCTCGTATTAAAGTTTGGGGATCACATGATGTATAAATAATTTCTGAAGGATTTATTTTAAATATTGTATTAATTACTTCTTTTGTTAAACCAGATCTTGGTGGATCAACTATAATTTTATTAAAACTATTATTTATTAAATTAATATCAGAGGCATTACATAATAAAAAATCAACATTATGTAAATTATTAACCTTGGCATTAAATTTAGCATTAGCAACTGCATTTTTTACTATTTCAATTCCTAAAACTTTTTGTGCTTTTTTGGCAACACTTAAACTTAAAGTACCCACACCACAATAAATATCTAAAACAATATCACCTTCATTTATATTTTCTTCAACGATTTTAAAAAGTTTTGAAGCAATAAATGGATTAACTTGAAAAAATGAATCGTAAGATATGCGATAATTTAAATCATTAATTGTTTCAGTTAAAAAATCAATTCCATAAAATAATCTATTATTTATAATAATTCCTATTAATTTATTTTCTTTTTTAATTTCATTTATATTAATATTTAAATTATCGTAACTATCAATTATTAATAATATTTCTTCATTTTGATTGGTTCTAATTGTTATATTACCATTAGAAATATTAAATTGTTTTAAATAAGGCAATATTTTATTAATAGCTTTATTTGCAATTAAACAAGAGTTAATTTCTACTAATTCATGAGAATTGGTTTTAAAATAACCTAATTTCCCATCTTGAAATTTTAAACTTATTTTATTGCGATAATATAAATTTTGAGGATTTACAATTATTTCAGGATTAACTACAATACCATTTTTATTAAATATATTTATTATTTTAGCAGTCTTATATTGTATTGATGCTTCATATGAAATATTTAATAAATCACATCCACCGCAATCATTAAAATATGGACAAATAATATTAATTCTTTTATCAGAATAAGTTATAAATTTTACCACTTGCCCTTCAGAATAGTTTTTTTTATCCAGAATTGTATTCACTTCTACAACATCACCAGGCACTGTTTTAGGAACAAACAAAACCTTACCATTTAAATAAGCAATACCTCTACCCAATTCATCATATTTTTCAATTTTTACTTGCATAATTTTTTATCTCCCTTCTTTCTTCTATAGCTTTATTCTTAATTAATTTACCTAATTGTATTCCTATAATTGTCGGAAAACAAAATATTATAGGAACAAAAAATATCGCATGTTGATAGAAGTATGCTACAACAATTCTGGTCATTAATATGTTAGCAAAATTAATAAAATTTCCTAATTGAAATGGTGAAAAAAACCATATTATTACCCCTATTAATATATAAATTATAAATTTAATTAAAAAACTAAATTGTATAATAAAATAATAAAAAATATCTTTATTTGTAAAAAAGCCAACTATAATGCCACAAAAAAATTCTAGTAAAGTAAAAATCCAAAATGCTAAATCAATATTTTTTTTAACTACCCAAGTACTTTTAGTAGCATATATTTTAATTATATCATAACGAATTATAAAATAAGGAACTATAAACATTAAAAAAAGATAAATTATTACTAGTAATAGCATTTCTTTTTTATGTCTTTTTTTGTTTTCATAAAATATTTCACTATACATAATTTTCACCAACTATATTGTAATTATATAATATTTAATATTTTTTTGTAAACTGTATTAAATACCATAAATTGGTAAATATTATTAATGGTGATTATATTGAATAAAATTGTTGACCAAATAAAAAAAGAATTTAGTAAAACTCCCGATCTAATTATAAAAAAAATAAATATTAATTTAATAAATACATTATATGTTGTCTATTTAGAAACTGTTAGTAGTAGCAATAAAGTAAATGATTATATTTTGAAAAATTTAATTTATGCCAAAGATAAATTAAATAAAAACAATGTAGCTTCTTATTTAGCTGGTCCTAATACTAAAAGTAATTTAAAAGAAGAGGAAATAGAATATTTTTTAACTAATGGTTTTACTATTATCATATTTAAAGATAAAATTTATGGTGTTGAAACCAGAGCAGATATTAATAGAAGTGTTACAAATAGCGATGTCGAAACATCTATTAATGGACCAAAAGATTCTTTTACTGAAAATTATCAAATAAATGTTGGATTAATAAAAAGGAGGCTAAAATCTAATCATTTAAAAATAGAAAATAAAGTACTTGGAAGAAAAACATTAACTAATATTGGTATTTTGTATTTTGATGATATAACAGATAATAACTTAGTAACAAATATATTAAACAAACTAGAAAATATCGATATTGATGGAATTATAGATTCTAGTTCTATCGGTTTTTTATTAGATGGCGAAAATAATAATGTTTATCCAACATTTTTACAAACTGAAAGACCTGATATTGTTGCCACTGCTCTTTTAGAAGGCAAAGTTGCTATTGTTGTAGATACTACTCCATATGTTTTAATAATTCCAGCATTTTTTATCGATTTTATTAACCCCAATATTGACAATTATAACAAAAGTAAAAATATTAATTTTATTAAAATATTACGATTAGTTGCTTATTTTGTTTCTATGATTACGCCAGCATTATATATTGCTATAATGAATTATAATCAGGAAACTATTCCTACCAATCTATTATTAAATTTTGCAATTCAAAGAAACGGCGTTCCTTTTCCTACAATTGTTGAAACTCTTCTAATGCTTTTAGTTTGTGAAATTCTTCGAGAAAGTGATTTAAGGTTTCCATCAAATTATGGATCAGCCATTTCTATTTTGGGAGCTATTGTTTTAGGAGAAGCATCTGTTTCTGCAGGAATTGCCTCTCCTATAACTATAATTATAATTGCTATAACTTTTATTTCAAGCTTAACTTTTACTAATGTTGAAATAAATAATTCTTTACGATTTTTCCGTTTTATCTTTATCCTACTAGCAGGTTTTTATGGCTTATATGGTCTAACTTTAGGTTTATTATTCTTCTTAATTTATACTACAAATATAACTAGTTTTAGTAAGCCTTATTTTGCTCCAATATCACCATTTAATAAAGAATACTTCCAAAATACCGTTATTAAATCTCCCATAAAAAAAGATACTAAACGAAGTTCATTGTTTACAAATAAAAATATGATTAAACAAAAGGAGGATTAATGAAAAAAATATTTATTTTATTTTTCACACTTTTTTTATTAACCGGTTGTTATGACTATAAAGAAATAAATAATTTGGGAATAATTAGTGCTATAGGAATAGATTATGAAAATGATAAATACGTTGTTACATTAGAAGTATTAAATGATCAGACTGAGAAAGATAATGCCGAAGTAAAAAGCTATATTAAAACCGGAAGTAATGCATCTTTAGCTAAAGCTATTGAAATAACTGCTGATAAAATAGCAGATAAAGCTAATTACACTCATGTTAAATTAATGATTTTAAGTGACACAATTTTAAAAGATAAATTTGCTAATATTATCGATTATTTTATTAGAAGTACTTATTTCCGCGAAAACTTTTATGTTATATCTTCATTAGATACAAAGCCTGAAAAAATATTAAAAAATACAACCAAAGAAAATCCCGTTGCTAGTAGTACAATTATTTCATTATTAGAAAGTAACAATTATTCTTCAAATAGTGCTGTATTAAAAACATATGATCAAATAATGAGTGAAGTATTATCATTTGGCCAAGATACATGCTTTTCCAATATTAATTTAAATGGTGAACAATTCCAAATTGATGGACTAAGCATTTTTAATGAATACAATTTTAAAACTAAATTAAATAATGAAGAAGCAACTATATATAATATTTTAAAAAACAACTTTTATAAGCCAATATTTTCTAAACAATACGAAAATAATAAATACTTTTCTGTTGGTGTTACAGCAGGAAAAACCAATTTTGAAATAACCAATGATAAAATCGAGATTAAAGGTACACTCAATGGTAAAATAATGGATAATGAATTAAATTTAGATATTAGAAATACAGAAAATTTAAATAAAATTAATTCTGATTTTACTAATATTATGAACATAAAAATAACTAATTTTATCAAAAAAATCCAACAAAATAATAGTGATATTTTGTACATGGCCAAATCTTATTATCAGAAAACAAGGGAAAAAGCCGAAAACTTTTGGCATAATTTAAATATAGAAAGTAATATAAAATTCACAATTAGTAAAAAGGGTTTAATATATGAGGTGCATGATGAAAAATAATAATAATTTATTAATTTACTTTCTTTCTCGTAGCTTGTTTTTAGGAGGAGGTATTTCGACTTTATTTTTAAATTGTAGTAAAGATGCATATATTTCAATCTTTTTAGGTACATTACTAGGAATAATAATAGTTTACATTATATATAAATTAAAAATAAATAAAGAATTAAATATCTATTTAAAAGAAAAACAAGTTTTAAATATATTAATTAAAGTTATTTTTATAGCTTATATTATTTTTGGCATATTTATACTTTTAATTATTTTAGCAACTTTTTTATATTCTTATTTTTTACCATTTACACCATCAATTATATCTTGCTTACCATTTGTATTTTTAGCAGCATTTTTAAGTCCTAAAAGCACAATTAAAATTACATATGTAGCTCAAGTATTATTTATAATCAGTTTAGTTTTAATAATCATAAAAACTTTATTATTAACTAATTATTTTGATTTTAATAATTTATTACCAGTTTTAACTACTAAGCCCTTAAATATATTTAAAACAAGTTTAATATTTTCTGTTTTGTCTACTGCTCCATTTGTGTTATTAATCGATGAAAATATTAATTTAAAGCAAAGTTTAAAATATTATTTAATTAGTACATTGACAATTTTAATTGTTGTTCTTACCATAACAATTGTTTTAGGTGAATTAGTAAACATTTATAGTTATCCCGAATATTCAGTTTTAAGAAAAATTAGATTATTTAACTTTATTGAAAACATAGAAAATTTTATTTCTATTGGTTGGTTTTTTGATATATTTGTTTGTCTATCACTAAGTTCTTTAAAATTAAAAAAATTATTAAATACTAATAATTCTTTAATATCTTTTGGCATTACTTCTATAGTATTAATTTTAGTTAATTATTTAATAATTAATAATTTTATCAATTCAGTTATCATTTATAAAACATTCTCAATTATTTTATTTATATTTATGTCTTTATTATTTTTATTATTTACATTAAAAAAATATATTTATAAAGAGTCATAACATTTTATTAGTTATGACTCTTTAACTTTTAACAGCTTATATTTTTAAACGAAAAGGATCTTTTGCACTGCCAATTCCTCCCTCAAGAGCTATTTCAGACTTGAGATAGAAAGATGGCCGAACAATAGTTGTGGAAGATCCCACACCTCTGTAATCGACATCGCCATCACTGTTCACGATAAACACAAGGTTAGTATAGTTCAATCTACGGGAAATAGTCCACTCATATGAACCAAGATATAGCCAATTATTTTGTATGTATGTTGAAGAACTATATCTGTACAATGCTGTTTGCCAATTTTCAGGAATTGTTGCATAGCCATAATCACTTACATACATTAAGCCTACTGCCATTGTTTCTTCGTATCTGGTTTGATGTTTTATTTCTACATCATAATATTGTTTTACTGTATAAGAATTATCTTGTGTCATTCCTCCAACTCGATATTGGTGTGTCTCATCTATCAAACCTTGCCACTCATTATTTAATGCTGTCCAATATGTAGTATTCAATGTTGTATATACATCTGGTTTTTCTGTTGCATTCCAGTAATTACTATTTCCTGAATCCCATGCATAATTTCCATAGCTTGTGGATTTTATTAATTTAATATTATAAATTCCATCGCTATCATCATCAAAAAGTCCTATAATACGATATAAGTTATCATTTGGACATGTTGCTGCATCACTACCAAAGCAAACATAATTATTAGGATTTGCTCCACTATAACGATAGCTATTATCTCCTGCTTCTTGATTAGCATTGATATATGTTCCTGTTCCATCATGGTAATATAAGTAATTTGCTCCATCTTCGGTATATACTTCATTTATTATATAATTAGCAAAAAGGATTACTGGTTCTAAATCAAAATATACATAACATTTATCACTTATATTTGACTGCATTACTACTTTTTTAGTATCATCATTCCAAGTTAATGTTCCGCCATTTTCACACTTTGACAATGTTTCATTAAATACAAAACCATCAGTCGGCCACTCACTAGCTATAGTTTCTTCATATATTCCAGTTCCCGCTTCTGTTTCTAACATCATTGTTAACATATTGATATTTTTTATTTGTTTTTCTTTTTTATCTATACTTTCTTTATTTTTACTTGCTAAATATGTATAACTTCCTATAGATAATACTATTAATATTGTTAATCCTAATATTACTATTTTTTTCATTACAAAACCTCTATTTTCCCCATTATACAAAAAAAAAAAAAAAAAAAAAAATAAATTTTTTTTTATTAATTTTATTTTTATT
>CALVVG010000028.1 GCA_944363795.1 uncultured Bacilli bacterium
GGATGCTTACTTCGTGGTATTGCTCGTGATGAAGTTGAACGTGGACAAGTTTTAGCTAAACCAGGAAGCGTTACACCTCATACAAAGTTTAAAGCAAGTGTTTATGTCCTATCTAAAGAAGAAGGAGGACGTCATACACCATTCTTCTCTAATTATCGTCCACAATTCTATTTTAGAACAACAGATGTTACTGGTGTTATTGAATTACCAGAAGGAGTAGAAATGGTTATGCCTGGAGATAATGTTGATATGACTGTTGAATTAATTGCTCCAGTTGCTCTTGAAAATGGTACTAAATTCTCTATCCGTGAAGGTGGAAGAACTGTTGGTGCCGGTGTTGTATCTGAAATTATTAAATAATTAAGGATATTATGAAACTATTGGTTTTGCCAATAGTTTTTTGTTGACTATTTATATTTTATAGATAATTTTCATAAATTAAGTTAAAGCTATAAATGTATGGAACAAACCCTCTAATAAAATAAGGTATATAATGCAGATTAAAAATGAAATTGATTTCATTAGTATAAATTTTGTCTAGTACGAAATAAAATTTAGATGTAATCACATGATCAAGCAACACTTTTAGTAAAATGCATTTATAATTTACTTTTTAATAAAAGTGTGAGGTTAAATACATATTGAAATATGAATGTTATAATGATCATTTTATAGTTTTTATATAAATGCTAATAAAAAACTGATAAGAAAAATTAATCTTATCAGTTTTGTTTATTAAATACCTTTGCTAATGTACCGTTTTTTAATAAATGATTGTATTGTTGCTCATTTATAATTAAATCAAATTCTCCAATGTATTCGTAAATGTCTGGATTAAAACTCATTTTAAATCTATTTAGTCCGTGGTATAAACTGGTTTTAGAAAAATCTCCTGAAATACCATTTAAATCAGCATATTTATATTTTGATTGATAGTAATTGAGAAGTGAGTAATATAAAAAATAGTTTGCTGCATATCTTTTTAATTTTTTATCAAAACCACTAAATTGAATTATTATTCTATTATCATATTTTACTACCATTGCTGCAGCTACATATGTTTCCTCTGATGTATTAATATATTTTGATGCTTCAGCAATATCATTTTTGTATGCTAACAGGGATTTATCGGACTGCATTTTAGTGTTAATGATTTTAGCAGAATGTGAATTTATAACTTTTTGGTTAAATATATTATTTTTTTGTAATTCATAGTTATAATATTTTTGAGAATTAATTAAATATTTTTTATAATCTACTTTAACAATAAAATAATCAACACTATTAGATTTTTTAAAAACATTATAAAAATTGTCAAAATAAAATTTATTTTTGTTAAAGGTTCTAATATCGCTTAAAAAGTTGTATAAAATATTAATATTTTCTGCGCCAACTTTTTCTAATGTTAATCCTTTTCTTATACCTTTTCTTATTTTATTTCTTGTATTTTTGCTTAATGTGTTTATACTTAATTCATTTAAATTAACTATAGCATTAATTCTGGGAAGTAAAGATTCAAAATTTAAATTGTCCTTTAACTTTTTGTAGCCACATCTCGTTAAATTACTTATTATATTATAATTTTCGTTGTATTCAAAATTTAATGTTTTCTTATTTAATTTGCTAATAGCAATTTCTGGATTTATTTTTATAAAAATAAAATTTTTGTTTTTATAATATTCTTTAATAAGTTTGGTAAAAACTTCTAATAAATAAATATTTGTATAATCTATTAAAAAACCACGAGGAGAATAGCCAAAATAACCATTACCAATTTTTTTGTAAAGAATTAATGATGCTCCTAATATATTGGCATTATCAAGTAAACCAATAAATTCATAATCAAAATCATCTTCAGCTTTTAACATGGCATAATTAATTGATTGATAAAAATTACCCAATTTATTTCTTTTAACAAAATCAGTAAATTCATCTAATGATATTTCTTTTATAAACATGGTTTCCTCCTTAAATTAAGTTAATATTATAACATAATTATGAAAAAATATAAAGTTATCAGTTGACAATAAATTTAGAAAATGTAATAATATATTAAAGGTGATAGTATGGCAACTCCATTTAAAAATAGTGTTGAAAACATATATAATAAAATGATTATCTATTCATTAATTACTTCGGTATTGACTGTATTGGTAGGCTTAACTTTAATATTCCTGCCCAATATATCTAATAAAATTGTGGGTATAATTGTTGGAATAATATTTTTATTTTTTGGCATTACTGCTATTTACAAATACTTTAAACGAGATGGGGCAAAAATTTATTCTTTAAATATAGTTTTTGGTGTTCTTTATGCAATTTTAGGAATAACAATTATTTTATATCCATTTAGTGTTATGGGATTTGTGACTGTATGTTTGGGGTTATTTATGATTATAAATGGTGCTACCAAAATTAATTATGGTTTATGGTTAAAAAGAGGTAGTGAAGATTCGTGGTTAGTAACTTTAGTTGCCGGAATTTTTCTAGGAGTTTTAGGTATTATGGTTGTATTTAATCCTTTTTCTGCATTAACATTAACTCAAATTGCGGGAGCATTTTTGATGATTGTAGGCATATTAAATGCTGCGGATGCAATAATGTTTAAAAAAAGAGCAAAAGAGATAATGGATATCTTTTGGTAAAAAATGCAATAAATGACAATTTACTTATGATTGTCATTTATTTTTTTAAAAAATAGTTTTTAATTGATAATTAAAATTGTTTTAGTTATACTATTTATAGAAAAGGTGATTTTATGCTAATTAAAGATATAAAAGCGAGGGAAATTCTTGATAGTAGAGGTAACCCTACCATTGAAGTAGAAATGTTATTAGATAATAATATTAGTAAAAAGGCAAGTGTACCTAGTGGAGCTTCTACCGGGAGTAGAGAAGCCTTAGAATTAAGAGATAATGATTTAAATAGATATCATGGTAAAGGTGTTTTAAAAGCTGTAAATAATGTTAATGAAATTATTCGTCCAGCATTATTAGGTAAAAAAGTCGATCAAGCAACTATAGATAAAATATTAATTGAACTTGATGGTACTGAAAACAAAAGTAAATTGGGAGCTAATGCAATTTTAGGAGTTTCTTTAGCATGTTTAAAATGTATTGCTGCATCTGAAGGAAAAGAAGTTTATGAATTTGTTTCTAATAAAAGCGTTTCATTACCTATTCCTATGATAAATATTATAAATGGTGGAAAACATGCAGTTAATAATATTGATATTCAAGAATTTATGATTGTTCCTGTAGTGAAAACAATGAAAGAGAGGATTAGAGCAGGTGCTGAAATATTTTGGGAGTTAAGAAATTTGCTCATAAAAAACAACTTTAATGTAGGAGTGGGTGATGAAGGTGGATTTGCTCCCGATCTAGAAAATAATTTAATGGCTTTAGAATTTATTGTTGAAGCAATAAAAAAAGCGGGATATAAACCTGGTGAAGATGTATATATAGCATTAGATGTAGCAGCTAGTGAAATTTATGATAAGAAAACTCAAAAATATAAGATTGATAATCGTTTTTTAACAAACAAGGAACTCATTCAATACTATAAAGAAATAATTAATCGCTATCCAATTATAAGTATAGAAGATCCATTTTATGAAGATGATTTTGATACTTTGAAAGAATTTACAGATCTTTATAATAATCAAATTATGATTGTGGGAGATGACTATTTTGTAACTAATGAAAAATATTTACAAAAAGGAATTGATATGAAAGCGGGAAATGCTATATTACTTAAAGCAAATCAAATTGGCACAATTACAGAAATGACAAAAACTATATTATTAGCTAAAAAAAATAATTATAAAACAATAATTTCGCACAGAAGTGGTGAAACTGAAGATACTTTTATTGCTCAATTAGCAGTTGGTATGTCTATTCCGTTTATCAAAACGGGTTCAATGTGCCGAGGAGAAAGAATAGCTAAGTATAATGAATTATTAAGAATTGAAGAACATTTAAGACAAAAATGATTATCAAAAAAGACTAGTTATCAAGTCTTTTTTGTTTTATAATATAAAATATGGAGATGATTTGATGAAAATAATTGTAGATGGTAATGGTGCATGTAGTAAAATTGCTTATTATTTTAGTGAAATATGTAGTATTTATCCTATAACACCATCTAGTCCTATGGCCTCAAATATTGATTTATTAACAGCTACTAATTTATTAAATATATTTAATTCTAAACCCACTGTAGTTGAGATGGAATCTGAAGCCGGAGCGGCAGGTGCTATGCATGGAGCATTGCTTTCTGGAAGCTTAGCATCAACTTTTACAGCTAGTCAAGGTTTACTTTTAATGATTCCAAATATGTATAAAATGGCTGGGGAAATGCTGCCTGGAGTAATTCATGTGGCAGCAAGAAGTTTAGCAACTCACGCTTTATCTATTTTTGGTGATCATCAAGATATATATGCTACTAGAGCGACTGGTTTTTGTATATTAGCATCATCAAGTGTTCAAGATGCTCAAAACTTAGCGGCAGTAGCTCATTTATCAGCAATTAAGGGAAGCTTACCTTTTTTACATTTTTTTGATGGATTTAGAACTAGTCATGAATTAAATACAATTGAAGAAATACCTGAAGAAAAACTTTTATCATTGGTTGATCATGATGCCATAGCAAACTTTAGGAAAAGAACACTTAATGTTGGTCACAAAGTACAATATGGTATGTCACAAACTGAAGATATTTATTTTCAATGTATGGAAGCTAGAAATTCTTATTACAATAATATACCAGATATTGTAAATAATTACATGCAAAAAATAAATGAAATTATGAATACTAACTATAAACCATTTACATATTATGGTGCAAAAAATGCAGAAAATATAATTGTAGCAATGGGAAGTGTAACCGATACTATTAAAGAAGCAGTAGATATATTAGGAAATGTGGGTTTAATTACTGTGCATCTATATCGTCCATTTAGTAGCAAATATTTTTTAGATGTCTTACCACAATCTGTAAAAAAAATTGCTGTTTTAGATCGCACAAAAGAATCTGGAGCTCCTGGTGAACCATTATATTTAGATGTATGTAGTGTTTTAAAAGATAAAGACATTAAAATATATGGTGGCAGACATGGATTATCTAGTAAAAACACTACACCAGATAATATAATTGGTATATATAAAATGATGGAAACAAATATACATCATAATTTCACTATTGGTATAACTGATGATTTAACTAACCTCAGTATAGATCCTTATCCAGTTAAAATTAATAATAAACATCACGAAATTCTAATTTATGGATTTGGTTCAGATGGCATGGTTAGTGCTAGCAAAGATTTATTAAAAATAATACATAAATCATCTGATCAATATGTCCAAGGATATTTTCAATACGATTCTAAAAAAAGTGGTGGAGTAACCGTATCTAACTTGCGATATTCTGATAAAATCATTAAAGAGCCATATTATGTTACAAAACCAGAAATGATTATTGTAACTAAAGATATTTATTTTAGAATGTTTAATTTTGTTGATAAGATTCAAGAAAATGGAGTTATATTAATTAATACTATTAAAAACTCTGATGAAATACTAAAATTATTACCTAATAAAATTAAAGAAATATTAATAAAAAAGAATGTAACAGTTTATTATATTAATGCTGAGGATATAGCATTAAGAAATAATATACCGGGAAAAATTAGTAAAATAATAGAAGTTTTAATATTAAAATTATTGGGAATTGAAAAAAATATAGAATATGTTGAAGAAGGTATTAAATTAAGTTTTGCTAATAAAGGAAAATCTATAATTGATAATAATATAAAATCAATTAAAGAAGCTGTATCAAACATAAAAAAACTGGATATTAAGTGTAATAATTTTGATTCTATAAATATTATAGATGATAGTATAATTAATATAATTAATGGTCGATTAGGTGATACATTACCGGTTAGTAAATTAAAAGATTTCTGTAATGGAGAATTTCCTGGTGGGACAACCCAATTTGAAAAGAGAAACATTTCTAATATTGTTCCTGAATGGCAAAAAGAAAATTGCATTCAATGTGGTATGTGTGCTTTAGCTTGTCCCCATGCTGTCATTCGCAGTGAGGCAAGTATTTCCGATGATGATGGTATTCCTTTTATTGGACAAAATGGATTAAAATATATAATCAAAATTAGTGAAGAGGATTGTACAGGGTGTGGAGTTTGTGCTAACGTTTGTCCAGGTAAGGGAGGATTAAAAGCCTTGATTATGCGAGAAAAAAAGGATAAAAATAAAGTAGTTTTTAATTATTCAAAACATATTAATCCTTTAAATAAATTTACAATAAAAGGAAGTCAATTAGAAAAACCATTATTTGAATTTAGTGGTGCGTGTGCTGGTTGTGGTGAGACCCCATATATAAAATTATTAACTCAATTGTTTGGAGAAAAATTAATAATAGCTAATGCTACTGGCTGTTCGAGTATTTATGGTGGTAGTTTACCTTCTACTCCATATTCTATACCATGGGCAAATTCTTTATTTGAGGATAATGCAGAATTTGCATTGGGTATGCATTTATCTTACAAGCAAAAAAGAGATCAAATAGAATATATTATGAAAGAAACAATTGATTCTGTTGATAAAGACGAAAAAGAATTGTTTGAAACATGGTTAAAAAATAAAAATGATTTTGAAATTACCATGAATATTAAAGAAAATTTAAAAAATAAAACTATACCTAAGGATTTAAGTTTATTAATAGATTATATTCCCGCTCGAAGTGTATGGGCAATAGGTGGAGATGGCTGGGCATATGATATTGGCTATGGTGGATTAGACCATGTTTTACATGCAAATGAAAATGTTAAAATTTTAGTTTTAGATACAGAAGTTTACTCTAATACGGGTGGTCAAGCTAGTAAGTCCACTAAACTAGGTGCTGTAGCAGAATTTTCTAATTTTGGTAAAAAAACAGCTAAGAAAGATTTATTCAAAATTGCTAGCTGTATTCCCAATTGTTATGTAGCAACCATTTCTTTAGGGGCTAATATGCAACATGCAATTAATGTTTTTAAGGAAGCAGAAGAACATGATGGACCAGCTTTAATCATTGCTTATTGTCCTTGTATTGAACATGGTATCAAAACAGGAATGGGATATAGTATGATGGAAGAAAAATTAGCTGTAGAATGTGGCTATAATCTTTTATTAAGATATGATGGTAAAATTCATTTAGATTCTAAAGAACCGGATTTTGATAAATATGAACAATTTCTAGATAATGAAATTAGGTTTAATGCTTTAAAAATTAAAGATAAAGACTTAGCTATAAAAGTTTTAAAAATGCAAAAAAATAATGCTATAAATCGTTATCTTTATTATAAAAACATTATAGATAATCAAAAATAAAAAAACTTAGTTTTCAAATAAAAAAACTAAGTTTTTTAAAATGAGAAGCTTCCATTGCTGGAAGCTTCAAAAGAATAAAAAGGGGTTGACTAGTGTGATACTAGCACCAATTCGCCTTCTAAGTGAATTGGTGATTATTATCCTAACCGATTTTATTAACTTTGTCAACAATTTTTTATTAAATTTGTTATAATATTTTTAGGGGTAAAATATGAATTTAAATCTAGTAAAAAACATAGGTCCTAAGACAGAAAAAATGTTAAATAAAATAAATATTTTTTCTGTAGAGGATTTATTAACATATTATCCATATAAATATAATATAATTAAATTTGTTGACATAGATAAAACTTTAAATAATGAAACAAGTTATATTTTAGCAACAATAATTAGTAATGTAAAAATAAGCTACATAAGAAACAATTTTAATAAACTATCTTTTATTGCATTAAATAATAATATTCATTTTAATGTTGTTATTTTTAATAGAGCATTTTTAAAAAAACAATTAATAATAAATAGAAAAATAGTTTTAGTGGGAAAATATGATAAATTGAAAAATGTTTTTAGTGCAAGTAATATTTTATTTAATATTATTAATAATCGTATCGAGCCCATTTATCATTTGACTGATGGTATTAAAAATAATCATTTAGAAAATTATATTTCTGAAGCTATAAAATTAAACTGCGTTATAGATGATTTTGTGCCAGATATTTTTAATAAAAAATATAATTTATTATCAAAACAAAATGCTATTAAATTAATTCATCAGCCAAAATGTATTGTTGATATTAAAATGAGTAAATTAAAATTAATTTATGAAGAACTATTTATATATATGTTTAAAGTAAATTATTTAAAACAAATAAATCAAAGTGCATTTGGTGTTGCAAAAACCATTGATTTAAACTTTATTGAAGAATTTTTAAGCAATCTAAGCTTTAAATTGACAATAGACCAAGATAAAGTTATTAAAGATATTTTAAATGATATGCAAAATGCCAAGCGAATGAATCGCCTAGTGTTAGGAGATGTAGGTAGTGGTAAAACCATTGTAGCAATAATTGCATTATTAGCTAATTATACTAGTGGATTTCAAGGGGCTTTTATGGCTCCAACTGAAATTTTAGCTAAGCAGCATTTTGAATCAATAATAAATTATTTTGAAAATTATTCTATTAATGTTAAACTATTAACTGGCAGTTTAACTAAAAAAAATAAAGAAAAAATCTATGATGAATTAAAGAATGGGAAAATAGATATTATAATAGGAACGTCAGCTCTTTTAAATTCTTCAGCTATCTTTTCTAATTTAGGTTTAGTAATTACTGATGAACAACATCGGTTTGGTGTAAATCAAAGAAGTTTATTGCAAGGCAAAGATTCCATGCAAAAATGTGATGCTCTTTATTTGTCTGCAACACCTATACCTCGAACTTTAGCATTAACTATTTATGGCGATTTATCTTTATCGCAAATTAAGACTAAACCATCTATGCGAAAAAAAATTATTACAAAAATAATTGATGAAAAAAATATAAAAGATATGTTATATAAAATGATAAGTGAGTTAAAATGCGGTCATCAAATGTTTGTTGTTTCACCATTAATAGAACAAAATGATGAGCTAGATATTAATAGTGTCTACTTATTAAAAGAAAAACTTAGTAGGGCATTTAAAAATAAGGCTATTATAGAAATATTACATGGTAAATTGAAACAAAAAGAAAAAGATGAGTTAATGATTAAATTTGAAAAAGGTGAAATAGATATTTTAATTTCTACAACGGTAATTGAAGTTGGAATAGATATACCTAATGCTACAATGATGATTATTTATAATGCTGAAAGATTTGGATTAGCAACATTACATCAGTTAAGAGGAAGAGTAGGAAGAAATAATTTGCAAAGTTATTGTTATTTAATTACAAATGATTTAAATAATGCAAGATTAAAAGTAATGGAAGAAAGTGATGATGGATTTTTTATAAGTGAAAAAGATTATGAGCAACGGGGACAAGGGGATTTATTTGGAATTAAACAGAGTGGCGATTTAATATTTAAAATAGCTGATTTTAACAGGGATTATAAAATATTAATGCAAGCTAAAAAAGATTCTGAATATTATTTGGAACAATTATTATATAAGGAAAATCCACTTTATAAAGACATAATAGATAAAATAAATTTTTTAGATTAATTCGTAAATTTTTAGACTAAAGTCCGTTTTTTGAACGGATTTTTTATTTTGCAGTTTAAATGCCGTATTTTATAATA
>CALVVG010000029.1 GCA_944363795.1 uncultured Bacilli bacterium
TTAAATTTATTCCTATTATTATTTTTTATATAATAATATTATTATTTTACAAATAATAAAAAAAAAAAAAAAAAAAAAAATCAATCCCATAGGATTGAAAACCGTAACTAAACTAATTTTTTATAACCATTGCTTTGTTATCTTTAATTACAAAGTAATCATTAGTAGTTGTTTTTATTATAGGATAATTAACATTTTCTTGCTCTAAATAACCAATCGCTGCTATATCAGGAACTTCATATTTACTAAAATTATTTTCTATATTTTCATTAATATCTTGAGTCATTATATTTCCTACATATAAGATATCGCCAGCATTTAATATTATAGTATATAAACCATTATTATTATAAATTATAAAGTTTTTAATATTATCTATATTAATATTAAATTTAGTATTATTATTTTTTATAACTACTTTATTTTTTACAAGGCTAAATTCATAATTGTCTATATTAAAAGAATTTGTATTTAGAAAATAATTTATTGTACCTGACATATCAATTTCTTCATAATCATAACATATTTGACGATTAATTATATCATCTTTAGGTGATATAATAGCAGTTATAAATAAAGCAATAATTAATATAACCAATACATTATTGGCTCTTTTTTTATTAGTATAATCCTTAGTTAATATCTCTTCCGTAACATCTTCATTTAGTAATTTATTCATATTACTTTTTTGAATGTTATAATATGCTCCAATTAAATATATTAAAGAATAAATTAAAGACATAATTATTGTTATAATTAATGCTATTTTAGTAATTTCATTACTTGTGACGCAATCTTTATAACTATTAACTTCACTTAATAATGCCGCAAAATCATAAAATGAATGTAAAAATATTACTGACCAAATATTTCTGGATAAATAATAAGCTGAAGCAAGTAATATTCCAATAGATGCGGATTGTAAAACTTGCATTATTGTAGTTACTAAATCTTGACCACTTAAAACATTAGTTATATGTGCACAGCCAAAAATAAATCCACTAATAATAATTACAATAATAACTTTTTTTCTACTATTTCCATATACTTCTAATAATTCATTAAAAAGCCATCCTCTAAATATTAATTCTTCCGCAAAACCAATAGCTAAACAGAGCAAAATTAAACTGAAAACATTAGGCACATTTAAATAATCATTATTTAAAATGTTTATCATCGCATATGCAAATAATATAATAGATATTATTAATACTGGCATGCCCCGTTTAATAGCAATGCCAAAGGCTTCTTTTTTTTGCTTAAAAATATAACTTTTTTTTCTCAGTATTATTAATATAAATGCAAATATAACTAATATTAATTCTCCAATAAAAGTAGTACTATATTTTCCATAAAAAATAGCTTTATATAAAATATTTGCTAACGAAGAACCCCAAAATAACAATATTCCATAAAATAAAATTAAACCTATTAAAATAATTATTATTAATTTCAATAATTTATTATTTTTCATATTACCTCTTAATTCATATTTACATTGGTATATATTTCAGAAACATCTTCAATATCATCTAATAATTTATATAATTTATCAAAAACTTCCTTATCTTCCGCATTTAAAGTAATTTTTTCTTTAGCATACATTCCAACTTCATCAATTTCATATTCAATATTAGGTATTATTTTTTCCAATTCATCTTTAGCTTTATTAATATCTCCTGGCATTAATGTTAATGTAATCTCATCATCAACTTTTTCAATATCTATCAAATCTATTCCAGCCATTACTAAAGCATCTAATATCTCCTCTTCATTATCATATTTAAATGATAAGATACCTAAATGGTCATAATTATAAGCAACAGAATTAGTAACCCCTAAACTCTTATTTACTTTATTAAAAGCTGCTCTAACCATACCTACAGTTCGATTAACATTGTCAGTTAGACATTTAATAATTAACGTTGAAGCTCCTGGGCCAAAACCTTCATATATAACTTCATGATATTCTTCTTGACCAACACCTTTAGCTTTATCAATTGCTCTTGTAATTATATCATTAGGAACTTGTTGCTTTTTTGCTTTATCAATTAATCTTTTAAGTAAAATATTAGCATCAGGATTTGGCGATCCTTTTTTTGCTGCCAAATATATTTCTTTAGCAAAAGTAGTATAAATTTTTCCTTTAGCTGCTCCTGTTTTTTGGATACTAGCTTTTCTTACTTCATAAGCTCTTCCCATTTTTTTCACTCCATTCAATTTTTATATTTGTCAATGGTTTTGCTAATAATTTAGCAAACTTTCTTTTTTTAATTTTACTTCTTAATCTTTTATAATATTCAGAAATAGAATCATTTCGATAATTGATTAAATCATTTAATTCATCTTTATTTCCACATACAGGACTATAATAGTTTTTTTCAATTAACAATCTATTAAAAACATATCTAAAACTTAAACCAGTGATTTTTAATATTTCAGTTAACAAATCTTTAAACATTATAGATTCATTTCCACATACATTATATGTTTTTTTATTTAATTTATCTAAAAATTTTAATCCTTTTACAAAACTATAAGCAGCATCTTCTTTAGTTATTACATCAACTATAGAGTTTTTTTTCACATGATACATAAATGGTTCAATTAAAGGATTACTTAATACTAATGGTATACGGTATATTGTATAATTTTTTAACTTTTCTTTTATTAATTTTTCAGTATTATATTTGGCTAATGCAAAATAATCATAGTCTTTTAATTCAATCTTAGTTTTAACAGTTGGATTATCTTTATTTTTATACATGCTAGTGGTTGATGCATAAAAAAGGTAACATTTAGGATTATAATAACTTATAGCTCTAATTATATTTTCAGTACCTTGATACTCAATTGCATCAGCTAAACCCTTTTTCATATCAGAAAGTGGTGGCAAAGCAGAAGCTAAATGAATTACAATATCGTGATCTTTTATCAATGCTTCTATTAATACTCTATCTGAAATATCACCATATAATACATTTACTCGCCGACGGTATTTTTTTAATTTTTGAAATACGCCTTTGCTTTTTAAATCCAAAGCAGTTATTTCATATTTCCCTTCTGCTAATAAATATTTAATTACTTGAAGCCCAATTGTACCAGCAGCACCAGTAACTAATACTTTTTTCATAATTCACTACCCTTCTTATATTATGTTTATTATTATTAAAATCAATATCCCTATAATTATACCACAATATGTTTCTTTTTTCTTTATATTAGTCCAAACTTCATTAAATAATTCAAAAACTAAAATATGCATAATCATACCTAATGTAATAGCAATAATGATACCTTCTACAAAATGATTGACATTGCCAAAGAGATATATTGTTAATCCTCCTAACAATCCAGATAATACTAGTAAAGCAATTAACAATTTATTTGAAGATTTTTCATTATAAGAAGCTATTTGAAAACCAAATGGCAAATTATGTAAACTTATACCTATACACATCAAAATACCACTTTTATAATTATCCATTGCTACCCCATATAAACCCATTCCTTCTACAAAATTATGTAATAATAAAGCCATAATTGTAATGATACTAATATGTTTTATATGTTCTTGATGATCATGGGTTTCTTCATCATTTTCATGATGTTCATGATGATGATGTGGTATTAATTTATCAAGCAATAAAATAAATAATAAACCAACAAAAACAAATATTATCAGTAAATAATTATTTATTTCTAATAAATGTGGTATTAAATCACCTACAATTAAACCAGTGATGACCACCATAGCACAAGCCATTGAAACTATAGTCAACTCTTTTTTATGTTTAACCAAACGATAGACAAATATTCCTATCAAAAAAAATAAACCACTTACCAATGGTAATAATAATTGAAACATATTATTCCTTCTTTCTATTTATATTGTACTATTTTTTGAGCATAAAAAAAAGGACTAAATCGTCCTAATTTTTATTAAGCACATTCTGCTTTAGAAAATATCATATTACCACTAAATGTTTTACCAGTATTAGCATTTTGATCACTTTCTAAGTTTTTAAATGCTAAAGTGATTTTAAATGTATCAAGTACTGTAGTACCTTTACTAGCAGTAATTTTATGGATATAATCAGATCCACCATTTGTAGTAGGAACTTGGATTGCACCAGCAGTTTGAGTAGTTACATCCTTTGCAGTTATAACTTTTACTGGTGAAGTTTTAGTACCAGCATCTTTAGTAACATCTAATACTAATTCTGGAGTATTAGTTGGTGCAGTAGTATATACAAAATCATTGTTTGCTACATTTATAGTTAAAGTATAACAAAATTCTGAAGTTTCATCTGTACTATTAGCTGTAAATGAAGCTGTACCAGTTACTGTTTGAGTTTGATCTCCTTCACCTTGAGCAAAGTTTGTTTGATTTGCAGTAATACTAATAGGTTCTAGGGTAAATGTTGCTGAATCAGATGTATCAGTTTTTACATTGATATTTTTTGTAACATCTCCTCCTCCTTGTGCAGTGAAGTATGCAAATGTTGCACCTACTACTGCAACTAATAAAGTTGCTACTGCAATTACTGTTAATAAGATAGTATTTTTTCTATTTTCCATCTCTACTTTTCTCCTCCTCTATTTTAATATTAACAAAAAAAGTGATTAAAAGCAATACTTTTTTTCACTTTTTCATCACTTTTTTTAACCTAGTGTTAAACTATAATTTCCAGCATTAATATCTAAGCTTATTTTTAATCTTGTAATACTAGAATTAGCTCCACCCACTAACTTATAAGTAGGTCGTAAATTATAAGTAGTACCATCTGTAAAGTGTGTTGCATCAGCATAAGAAGACATATTATTTGCACTTAAAATATTAGCTAATGTTGTTCCATATGTATTAGCAACACTATAAATGTTTGTACCAGAATTGCCATCAAAAGTTGTACCTAAACTAGTTAATGAATTACTATCTCCTTCGACAACTGTTAAATTACCTTTATAGGTTATACCATTATATGTAATATCTAAATTATATACTCCTGGATAAATTCCATTCAAACTAAATGTTCCACTAGCATCAGTTGTACTATTTAAAGAATTATTTTGTAGTGAAATAACTGCCCCATTTAATGCAGTACCAGAGCTATCCGTTAACGTACCACTTAAATCATAGTCCATTTTAGCATTTTCAACTTCCGCAACTACCTCAGCATTTAAATAAAAATATGAATAACTAGCTGAAGGTATTGCCTTATCTGATAACCACATTTTTACTTTATAGGTTTTGGTAGCATCACCGCTATTTATTCCTCCAACACTATCAAATAAAATTGCGTAACGATTATATCTAGAATCGCTATTATTTATTTTATAAATAGGTAATTCGGCAATTGTAATCGGTCCCACAATCAAAGTTTCATCATTGGTACCATTATATTCATATACAGCAACTTTAACATAGTCAAGTGGTGTTAATTCAGCATCATTATTACTACCAGCACTAGCTAAAAAATTTTCCATATCATAGCCTAAAGTAATTGTAAATGTAGAATTCAAAGAACCAGTATTTTGAATATATATAACACTAGGCTCTGACTCAGCAAGTCCCATTTCATCAGATAAAGAATTCATATTATTTCGACTTATAGCTGTAGATTGATTAGTATAAGTTACTGATAAAGTACCAGTTGTAATTGATTGATTAGCAGTATTAGTTTTAACAGTAAAAAATGCTGAATAAGAAACAGTAATAGTAATAATTGTTAAAATTACAACGCATGCTGCTATGATAAAATTTTTATTTTTTATTAGCTTTATTATCTTTTCTTTATCAATTTTCTTCATGATTTCCCACCTATTTTAATTCTAACATATAATTTAATTAAAATAAATAAGTTTTTATAATAAAAAAGAAAATTCTATTTTTCTAAAATTTTCTTTTTTTATCTTTCTTTTCTATATCTTTCTTTAGGATCCAAATATTTTTTTCTAAGTCTTATTTCATCTGGTGTTACTTCAATATATTCATCAGATTCAATAAATTCCAAAGCTTCTTCTAAAGTAAATTTCTTTGGTTTATTTAAAACTATTGCTTCATCTGCATGTGCACTACGAGTATTTGTTAAATCTTTATTTTTACAAGGATTAACATTTAAGTCTCCTTCTTTATTACAAATACCAATAATCATTCCTACATAAACTTCTGTTGATGGTTCAATAATCATTGTTCCTCTACTACTCAAATTAAATAATGAGTAGCCAAACGTCGTTCCATTTTCCATAGAAACTAAAACTCCATTTTTTCGACCATTAATTACTCCGGCATAAGGTCCATATGAGTCAAAAGAACGTACCATTATACCTTCGCCTTTAGTTTCTGTTATAAAGGATCCACGATAACCAATTAATCCACGTGTAGGCACTAAATATTCAACTTTTGTATAACCTACTTCACCAGGTGTTACACTTTGCATTATTCCTTTTCTTTCATTTAAAGAATTAATTACTGTTCCTGAATATTCATTTGGCACATTAACAATAACTTTTTCATATGGTTCTAATTTTTTACCTTTTTCTTCTTTCATTATTACTTCTGGTTTAGAAACAGATAATTCGTAGCCTTCTCTTCGCATATTTTCAAGTAAAATAGATAAATGTAATTCCCCACGGCCACTAACTTTAAAACCATCTTCATTTGGAATAGGTTCAACTTTTAACCCTACATTTGTTTCTAGTTCTCTTTCTAATCTTTCTTTTAAATGTCTACTTGTCAAATATTTTCCACTTTGACCTGCAAACGGAGAATTATTTACTAAAAAGTTCATCGATAAAGTAGGTTCTTCAATTACTATTTTAGGTAATGGTTGTATATTATTTTTATCACAAATTGTATCTCCAATAGAAACATGACTACATCCAGCTACCGTAACTATATCCCCATAATAAGCAGTATCAACTTCTACTCTTTTAATACCTTCATTTACAAACAATTTAGTAATTCGAAAATTTTCAACTTTACCATCATTTTTAGCAATTGCAACATTTTCTCCAACTTTAATTTTACCTTTATTTATTCTACCAATTCCAAGTCTACCAATATAATCATCATAAGCTAATTGACTTATTTGCATTTGCAAAGGATCATTTTCATTTCCAACAAATGGTTTTGTCGTTTTAATAATAGTTTCAAATAATGGTGTTAAATCTTTACCTTCTTCACCCATTTCATATATTGCATAGCCACTTCTAGCACTACCATAAAGAATTGGAAAATCAAGTTGTTCGTCTGTTGCACCTAATTCCAGAAATAAATTAAATGTCATATCAACTACTTCAATAGCTCTTTGATCTTTCTTATCAATTTTATTTATAAATAATATTGGTTTTAAATTATTTTGTAAAGCTTCTTTCAAAACAAATCTCGTTTGAGGCATTGGGCCTTCTGCAGAATCAACTAATAAAATTACTGTATCTACCGTTTTAATAATTCTTTCAATTTCTGATGAAAAATCAGCATGACCTGGAGTATCAACAATATTTATTTTGTAATCTTTATACTTTATGGCACAATTTTTAGCAGTAATAGTAATACCTCTTTCTTTTTCAAGGTCACCACTATCCATAACACAATCTACTAGTTCTTCATTTTCACGAAAAACTCCACTTTGCCGAAGTAAGCCATCTACCAAAGTTGATTTACCAGCATCTACATGAGCAACAACTGCAATATTTATAATTTTATCCATAAAACTCACCCTTTTTCGCACCACTAGATAATAATACAGATGTCGCAAATTGTCAAGATATAAGTTAATTGTGCTTAGTGAAATATCATTAATGTAAATTAAAATAGTTAATTTCCTTTATCAATTACTAAAATTTTTAATTAATCAACATAAAAAGGCTCTTTTTTTCTTATAAAATATTAGTAATAAATTAGTATTTTTTGCATCTTTATCTTTTGGATCTTTTTCTTTTTTAATTTTACGTAGCTTAAACGAATTGATTATTCTATATCATCATATTTTTTCCACCAATTCTCATCACTACAATCCAACACAGAAGGCTTATCATTACCAAATGCATAACCATTTATACACAAATCACAATAATTATTACCCATATCTAATTTATAACTATAAAAATAGTCGCTAGTTGAAGTTGAGCTTCTTAATATTAAATAATCATTATATAATGCGTATTCTGTTCCCATTTCATATGAATATATTTTACCAACAGAATTATTCAACGTATAATATGATTCTTTAATTTCTTTAATATCACTAAACTTAAACGATGTTAAATATCCTCTATAATAATCACCACCATAAACAAAACCTTCAGTTTTAAATGTAGGCCTTACCCAACCATCTGACTGCCCATTAAAAACATCTGTAACATTTTCTAATTTTGTACCAACTTCTAAATAATTAATACAAGATAATGTTTCACTATTTAATGAAAATACTTCCGAATTATAATTAATAGAATCAACAACATATATTTTAAATTCATAAGTTGTTCCTGTCATTAAATCATTAAAAGTATAATTATTACTTGTACTTTCTATATAACTATTACCATTATCTTTTGAATAATAATATTTTACTATTGGATTTGCTCCTACAACAGTATCAACAGTTAAAGTTATACTATTATTCGTTACGTTACTTATAGTAACGTTGTTTATTTTAGCACGTAAATATTTATCAAAATAAACGTAACATTTATCTGATTTATTGGACTTCATTTCTACTTGTTTATTTTCAGCATTCCAAGTTAATGTTCCACCATTTTCACATTTGCTTAACGCTTCATTAAAAACATATCCATCAGTCGGCCACTCACTTGCTGTAGTTTCTTCGTAGTTACCAGTTCCGGCTTCTGTTTCTAACATCATTGTTAACATATTTGTATTTTCTGTTATTTCATTTGTTACTTCTTCGTTATTCGTTAAA
>CALVVG010000030.1 GCA_944363795.1 uncultured Bacilli bacterium
AAAAAATTATTAAATAAAAAAAAAAATAAAAATAAAAAAAATAAATTTTTTTTTTTTTTTTTTTTTTTTTTGACATTATGAGATAAAATAGAGGTGTAGGATAAAGTTGATTCTAAAGAAACAAAAGAGGAAGTAAAAAATTCAAATATGTTTACAATGGTTAGAAACAGAAGTAGGAACTGGCAGTATTGCTGAGCCCATATTGGATTAATTCAATAAAGTAAATAATTTTACTTTTTAATGTAAATAATGTTAGCAAAATATATAAATTATTAAGATAAGTGGTATAATAAAGTATATTGGTGATTTAATGAAGAAGTATCGATTAAAAAAATTTAATATTACCTTGATAAGCTTTATTATAATTATGTATTTGGAGATAATATTTAGATTAATTACTAAAATAAAAATTTTTAATATAAGCTTATTATATGTTACTTTATATAGTGTAATTATTGCTTTTTTTATAAGCTTTTTTAGTACTTGGTTAAAAGAAAATATAAATAAAGTAATATATTATGTTTTAAATTTTATAATTGTATTAATATATGTGATTCAATTATGTATTTATAAAATGTTTGGTTTTTATTTTGATTTAAGTTTAATTAGTGCTAGTGATCAAGTAATAAGCTTTGCAGGTGATGGATTTAAATTAATATTAAAAAATATGTTTTACTTATTTTTATTGTTTTTACCTTTTATATTATTATTAATTTTTATTAATAGAATAATTATAAAGAAAACAGAATGGAAATTTAATTTAATAAAATTTGGTATTGTTATCATAACTTTTGGGATTTTTGTACTTTGTTTAAATATTAATAAAAACGATATTAACTCTGCAAAAAGTTTATATTATAATATAAATAATAATGAATTAAATATAAAAAAGTTTGGAGTTTTAAATGCTTTTTTAATGGATTTAAATAGAACATTATGGAATTTTGAAGAAAATATTAATATCGTAGATAATGTTTTAGAACATGATGAACCTCAAGATGAAGAAGAAACTAAATATGATTACAATAATTTAGATATAAATTTTGATTCATTAATAGAAAATGAAAATAATAATGTTATTAAAACTATGCATCAATATTTTAAAAATGAGAGTGGAACTTTGCAAAATGAATATACTAAATATTTTGAAGGCAAAAATTTAATTTTGTTTATGGCTGAAAGCTTTAATGAAATAGCTGTAAGAAAAGATTTAACACCTACATTATATAAACTTGTAAATAGTGGATTTAAATTTAATAATTTTTATACACCAACAATTAGTAGTACTATAGGTGGTGAATTTCAAGAACTTACTGGTTTAGTTGCCGCTTCTGGTTTTTTATCACCTTGGAAAAGTGGAGAAAACTATTTCCCTTTTGGCATTGCTACGTCTTTTCAAAATATTGGTTATAATACTTATGCTTATCATGATCACACGTACACTTTTCAAAGTAGAAATAAGTATTTAGCAGCATTAGGTTTTGATAATTATTTAGGATGTCGTAATGGTTTAGAAAATCGAATTAATTGTAATCAGTGGCCAGAATCAGATGTTGAAATGATTGAGGCAACGTTTGATGATTATATAAATAGTAGCGAACCATTTATGGTATATTATGTAACAGTTAGTGGCCATGGTGATTATGGATTTGATTATAGTGCTATGGCTCGCAAACATAAGGATGAGGTTGCTAATTTAAATTATTCTGAAAAACCATTAGCTTATTTAGCTGCTCAAATTGAACTGGATCGAGCATTAGAGTTGCTTATAAATAAATTAGAAAAAGCTGGTAAACTTGAAGATACCGTTATTGCTTTAGTTGGTGATCATTATCCATATTATTTATCTTTAGATGAAGTAAATGAAATTGCTGATTATAAAAAAGATAGTGTAGTAGAAATAAATAAAAGTAATTTTATTTTATGGAATAATGAAATGAAAACTATTGAAATAGATAAAGTTGGTAGCCAAATAGATGTTCTTCCTACTATTTATAACTTATTTGGTGTAAAATATGATTCACGATTAATAATTGGCAAAGATATTTTAAGTACGGAACCAGGACTTGCAATTTTTGGAAATTCTTCCTGGGTAAGCGATAAAGGAACATATTTTGCTAGTAATAATAAATTTATAAGTCGCGATGATAGTGAAATTTCAAATGAATATATTAAATATATGAATAATATAGTATCTAATAAAATTATTATGAGTAAATACATTCTTACAAACGATTATTATAGAAAGGTTTTAGGTGAATAAAAAATGTGTGGAATAGCAGGAATAATTACAAATAGAAAAAATAAAAAAGAAATAATTGAACAAATGAGTGAACGAATTAAGCATCGGGGACCTGATGGAGTTGGCTATTTTTTTGATAAAGATATAGCACTAGCTCATCGTAGATTATCTATTATTGATTTATCTACTGGTAATCAACCGATGTTTAATGAAGATGAAACTATTGTAACTGTATATAATGGAGAAATTTTTAATTATATTGAATTAAAAGAAAGTTTAATTAAAGCTGGACATATTTTTAAGACTCAAAGTGATACAGAAGTACTTGTTCATGGATATGAAGAATGGAAAACTGATTTACCTAAACATTTACGAGGAATGTTTGCTTTTGCAATTTATGATAAAAAAACACAAGAATTATTTTTAGCTCGTGATAATTTTGGTATTAAGCCGCTTTATTATACAAATATAAATAATACTTTTATGTTTGCTTCTGAAATCAAAGCTTTTTTAGATACTCCAGACTTTAAAAAAGAATTAAACCAAGATATTTTACAAACATATTTAGAATTTAGCTTTGTTCCTACAAATGAAACTTTTTTTAAAGGAGTTTATCGCTTAGATGCAGGTATGAGTTTGCTTTATAAAAAGGAAGATATTATATTAAATAGGTATTTTAAAATAGATTTCCATGAAAAAAAGCAATCTTTTGCAGAAGCAGTATCAAAAATAAAAGAAGTTATGCAAGATTCTGTTAGTAGACATTTAATTAGTGATGTAGAGGTAGGGTCTTTTTTATCTAGTGGTATTGATTCTTCTTATATTGTTTCTTTAGCAAAACCAGCAAAAACATATACTGTTGGATATGATATTCCTAAGTATGATGAAATTAAGTACGCTAAAGATTTAGCTAATAAATTAGGTATCAATAATACATCTAAAGTAATAAAAATGGATGAGTATATGAAAGAATTTCCTAATATTATGTATTTTTTAGATGAACCAACAAGTGATCCAGCAGCAATATCTCTATATTTTGTTGCTAAACTTGCAAGCGAAGATGTTAAGGTTGTTTTATCTGGTGAAGGAGCTGATGAATTTTTTGGAGGATATAATTATTATCGCGAAGAAGTTGATTTAAAATTTTATAATAAAATCCCTTATTTTATCAGGCATGCCATTGGTAAAATTGCATCTTTTTTTCCTGAAGGCTATGGTTTTAATTTTTTGGTTAGAAGGGGAGAAAAATTGGAAAATAGATATATTGGTGTAAATCGAAATTTTTCAGAAAAAATGGCTCGTAAAGTATTAAATAAAAGTTATACATTACGAGGAATTGATGTAACCAAAGATGTATACAAAGAGTTTAAAGATTATTCTAATATAGATAAAATGCAAGCTATAGATATTAATTTTTGGTTAATGAAAGATATATTACTTAAAGCTGATCGAATGACTATGGCTTCATCATTAGAAGGTCGAGTACCATTTATTGATAAAGAAGTATTTAATATTGCTAGTAGTTTACCAATTGATTACAAAGTGACTAAAGAAAATACTAAAGTAGCATTAAGAGAAGCTGCAAAAGAAGTTATACCCACAGAAGCTTATAAAAAGAAAAAGTTAGGCTTTCCAGTACCTATAAGAGAGTGGATGAAAGAAGAAGCTGTTTATACAAAAATTAGGGAAACATTTAATAAGGATTTTACAAAAAAGTTTTTTAAAGTTGATGTTATAAATAAATTATTAGATGAACATATTTGTGGTAAAAAAGATAATTATCGAAAAATATGGACAATATATAGTTATTTAATTTGGTACGAAGTATTTTTTATTGGTTGTTAATTTACAAATATTTGTTTGTATGGTAGAATTATAATGGTGATAAATTATGGTTGAATATATATTGTTGGGTTTATTAATTTTAATCATTATATTTTTAATAATATTACTTGTTAAAAAACAAAACAATAATGATTTAATGGAAAGGATAGGCCATTTTGAAGCTAATATTAATAAAGAAATTGGAGAGTTTAAATTTAGTTTTGCAAAAGCTTTAATGAATGATTTTGAAAAATTAAGTGAAAGAATTGAAAGAAGACTCAATTTAATTAACGACGCAGTAAATGAACGATTAGATAAGAATTTCGAAAAAAGCAATAAAACATTTATGGACGTATTAGAACGACTATCTAAAATAGATGAAGCTCAAAAGAAAATTGATGGGTTAAATAGTGAAATTATATCATTACAAAGTGTTTTAACTGATAAAAAGACTAGAGGAACTTTTGGCGAAGTTAATTTGGAATATATCCTAAATAATGCATTTGGCAGTAATAAAAGTGGAATTTATGAAACACAGCATAAATTTAGTAATGGATATATAGCTGATGCTTTACTTTATGCCCCAGCACCATTAGGAACTATTGCTATTGATTCTAAATTTCCATTGGAAAATTATCAAAAGATGACTGATAAAACTAAGGATAAAGATATTCGAATTCAAGCAGAAAAACTATTTGTTGCAGATGTCAAGAAACACATTAATGATATAAGTGAAAAATATATTATTCCAGGTGAAACTAGTGATGAGGCGATAATGTTTTTACCAGCAGAAGCTTTATTTGCAGAAATTAATGCATATCATCCGGAATTAATTAATTATGCATATAATAAAAAAGTTTGGATAACTGGACCAACTACATTGATTAGTACTTTATCTATTATTAGCATGATTTTAAAAAATATGGAAAGAGATAAATATGCTAAAGTAATACACGAGGAATTAAATAAATTAAGTGTTGAATTTACTCGTTATAAAGATCGTTGGGATAAGTTAGCTCGAAATGTTAAAATTGTTAATCAAAGTATTGATGATTTACATATAACAAGTGAAAAAATTACTAAAAGATTTGATTCTATAAATAGTGTAGATATAGAAAAGTTAGAAAATAAAGAAAAAGTAACAATTGCTGATTAATTGTTACTTTTTTCTCTAATTAATACTTCATTGCGTCTTTTAGTAAGAGAAGTTGCTTTAAAATAAATAGTACGAAACTCACGATTGAAATCTTTTAATTGAATTTTTAATTTTGAACCTACAAAAATTTTATTGTGTAATTTTGGATTAAATAAATAATGTGATTTATCGTAATAAATATAATTGCCATCATCAATGTCATCTAAGTATACTATACCTTCAATTAACTCTGAAGTTTTAATTATAATATATTGATTACATATATAAGTTACATAGCAATCAAATTCTACATTTGGTCTTGCAGCAACATAATCGACCATATATAAAAGGTTGGCTTCATATTCTGCCTTGTCAGCACATCGCTCTAATGATGATGCTCTTTCACACATTTTTATTAAATAGCTTTTCCATTTATTTAAATCAAAATTTGGATCATAAAAGTCATTAATATTATCCAAAATGTATTGAATCAATAAATCTAAAAATCTTCTAATTGGGGAAGTTACTTGAGAATAAGCATCTAATGCTAACCCAAAATGGCTTTTGTTTTCAATACTAAAATAGGCTTTTTGCATACTTTTTAAAATTAAACTTGAAAGAATAAAAAATTCTTCTTTAGTTTTAAGTGTATTAATAATTTTTTGAATAACATGAGGATCTTCTAAATTCTGCATGTTTTGTAATTTAATTTTGGTATGTTGTTTGGGCTTAATTTCATTACCATTATTGATCTTTTCACAATTTAAATTTATTTGATTAATGATTTTTATAGTTTCTGCAACTTTACTTTTAAAAGGTACTTCATGATTACGATATATAAATAATAATCCCATATTTAACATGTATTCAGCAATAGCTTCATTAGCCATAATCATAAAGTTTTCAATTAATTTTTCTGCAGGCCCATTTTTTCTAGATTTAATATTAGTTATATTTTGATTGTCATCAAGTTCAAAAATAATTTCTTTACTATCAAAATCTATAGCCCCCTTTTTATTTCTACGATTGGTTATAATTTGGGATAATTCTTGCATTTTTAATAAATCATCAACAAATGGTTCATAGCCATTTGGTATATATTGATTTTCTAATATTTGATTGACATCTTCATAAGTCATTTTCTTTTTTGACTGTATAACAGAATCTACAATATCAAAGTTAACTAAATTACCTTGTTGATTTATTTCCATTATAAAACTTTTAGCAAGTCTTAAAACATTTGGGTTTAAAGAACATATACCATTTGATATTTGATAATTAAGCATGTGAATAACACCGTCAATTAAATAAATACTTGTAGTATTTTTTTCAGCTCTTTTCCATAGAGGAGATTGAAATTTAATATAATTGCTTACATGAGCAATGCTAACTGTTAATTGATAATTACCATTTTCTAATATTTTTATTCCGACTGCATCATCCATATCTTTAGTATGTTCTCCATCAATTGTAAAAATATTTTCTTTAGTTAAATCAACTCGGTTAATTAAATCTTCAGCTACTACTTCTTTAGGCATTTGTTCTATTTGTTGTAATTCTTCAGCTGAGTTATATGCTTCAAATCCGTTGTTAATGGCAATCGCGGTTAATTCCGCATTTAAATCATTTTTATGCCCCAAAGTTTTAATTATTTTAACCTGATAAGCTCCATTAGATAATTCGAAAGGTAGTGCTACTAATAATCTAGTTCCAATCGGATATTTAGCAATTTCTTTTTTGGAAGCCTTTATAGGTATATTTGTATTTCCTACTACTCTTAAGTTATTGCCTTCTTCTACTTCACAGACTACTTCTTTAATAGTTCTATCTAAAATTTTGATAATGTTAATATTATTATTATTATTAATTTCCTTAATTAAAATTTTATCAAAAGGTAATAGACCTTTGCATTTATCTTCCGGAATAATATTTATTTTGTTGTGGGCAGTATAATACAATTTACCATGTTTATTACATTCCACTTGAACAATAAAAAAATTAAATGGCATTTTATAATAACGATTGGCATAATCGTCATAATAAATTTGTCCATTTAATTCTAATTTTTTTAATACTTTGCTAAGTTCTAATGTATCCATTTTAGTAATATTTTCTAAAACTTTTAAAGTTAAAGCATCATTATTATTAAAAATATCCATAATAATATCTTCTACTTTTTGGTTAGTCTTTTTTATTTTCCCTTTACGATAGTGATTCGTTTCATCTAAATCAATATATCCAGCATTTATCAAGTCTTTTAAAATTGCTTCTAATTCACTATTTTTTTCATCATAATTTTTAGCATTTTTTTTAATGCCCAAAATTTTTCTAATTGTTGGAAGTGTAAATGCACTTTTTTCAAAATTTTCAAATATACTAATTAATTTTTCTCTCATAATAAACCTCACAATTTTAATATAAATCACTATTATTAATTTGTAAATAAAAAATTATATAATTTGTAAATTTTACTGATAGCATATAAATACTTGTATTGGATGATTAAATTGTTATTTAGATAAATATTTGAGTTTCGGTGAAAAAAATAATTGACAAGAAAAAATCAGAAAATGTTGATAACTTTTTCTGATTTTTGATTGAA
>CALVVG010000031.1 GCA_944363795.1 uncultured Bacilli bacterium
CAAGAAGTAAATCTTAAAAAAACTAGATTTTATCTAGGTTTGCAAGGATATTGATATTAAAACTGTCAAACTAGGGAATGGTACTATTACTAATCCATATCGTTTAGCAATTTAATATTGTCAAATATTTGTAAAAAAACATTTACTTTTTAGTAATATTTTGGTAATATTTAAATATAAGAATAAAGAGGTGTTTATTGTGGATTTTATATATGAATTATATCAAAATGACAATTTTGTATTATATTTAACTATTGCATTAGTAATTTTAATTATTTTATTTGTAGTGGTACTATTCCTAGGCAAAAAAGATAAAAAATTGGAAGAAACTAGAAAGTTACAGAAAATTGATGTTGATGGATTTAAAGAAGAAAAAGCTGAACCAGTTAAGGTTGAAATTCCAATTAAAGAAGACATAATTGAAGAAGATAAAAAGAATATAGAACCGATAATTGAAGAACCCAAAAATGATGATGGAACATTACCAATAGTTGAAGAAACAAAAGAAGATGAAGATATTCATGTAACAACATTTGAACCAGAAAAGAAAACTGATATTGAAGAAAAAATCCAAGAAAATAATGGTGATGAATTATCGCTTGAAAAAGATTTAAATGATTTAGAAGCAATAAAAAAAGAATTTGATAGCATAGAGCTTCCTAAAGAAACAGAAATTAAAAAAGAACCAAAATATAAAACTGGACCTCAAGTATTTAGTTCTGTATTTGTTAATAAAGAAAATGAACAAAAAAATGCTACCGTAGAAGAAACTAAAGTTAAAGTTGAAGAAAAATCAATACAACCTTCAAAAGTTAATTTATTTTCTATAGAAGACGAAGAAGAAGATATGGAATTACCTAGCTTAAAAGAAGATTTGCCGAAAGAAGAAAAAAAAGCTAATTTTAGTGATATTGAAGGAGAAACTTACAAAGTAAATAAGTAGAAAAACACAGGTAAATATTGATTTTATCTGTTTTTTATTGTTATAATGGTTTAGGTGAATAAAATGGCAAAATATGATGAAACATCAATAAAAATATTAGAAGGATTAGAAGCTGTTAGAAAAAGACCTGGGATGTATATTGGTTCAACAGATAAAAGAGGATTACATCATCTTATATGGGAAATAGTTGATAATTCAATTGATGAAGTTATAAATGGCTATGGTAATTACATAAAAGTAATAATTAATAAAGATGGAAGTATAACTGTTGCTGATAATGGTCGTGGAGTTCCAATTGGAATGCATGAATCTGGCAAAAGTACCCCAGAAGTAATATATACAATTTTGCATGCTGGTGGAAAATTTAGCGAAGCCGGTTATAAGGTGAGTGGTGGCCTTCATGGTGTTGGAGCATCAGTTGTTAATGCTTTAAGTAAGGAAATGCAAGTAATAATATATCGTGATGGTATTATTTCCATGATTGAATTTGAAAATGGTGGTAAAGTTAAAACTCCGTTAAAAACAGTGGGAAAAAGCAATAAGACGGGAACTATAGTTAAATTTTTGCCTGACCCAGAGATATTTAAAAATTGTAATTTTTCGTATACTACAATTGTTGAAAGAATGCAAGAAAGTGCTTTTTTACTTAGTGGATTAACTATTGAAGTAATAGATGAAGAAGACAAAAAAGAAGCCAAATTTCATTATGAAAATGGTCTTACTAGTTTTGTAGAATATATGAATGAAGGAAAAAATACTTTGCATAAAGTAATCAATTTTAGTAATGTTAAAAGTAAAATTGAAGTTGATATAGCATTGCAATATACAGATACTTATAATGAAAATATTTTATCTTTTGTTAATAATGTAAAAACAATAGATGGTGGAACTCATGAAGTTGGTTTTAAGACAGGAATTACTAAAGCATTTAATGATTATGCTAAAAATAATAACGTTTTTAAAGCTAAAGATGGAACTTTAGATGGAGCTGACGTTAGAGAAGGACTATCTGCTGTTATAAGTTTAAAAATTCCTGAAGAATTATTGCAATTTGAAGGACAAACAAAAGGTAAATTAGGTACACCAGAAGCTAGAAGTGTAACTGAGAGTATTACTTATGAATCATTAAAATTTTATTTAGAAGAAAATAAAGAAGTAGCAATGTCTATTTTAGACAAAGCAATGAAAAGTAAAGTTGCTAGGGAAGCAGCTAGAAAAGCTAGAGAAGATGCTCGAAATGGTAAAACTAGGAATAAACAAGAGCGAAATTTATCAAGTAAATTGGCTCCAGCTCAAAGTAAAAATTCAAAGATAAATGAATTATTTTTAGTTGAAGGAGATTCAGCAGGTGGATCCGCTAAAGGAGGTCGTGATCGAAAATTCCAAGCAATTTTACCTCTTAGAGGAAAAGTTATTAATAGCGAAAAAACTAATATTGAAGAATTAATGAAAAATGAAGAAATAAATACATTAATTTATACAATTGGTGCTGGTGTAGGAGCTGATTTTGATGTTTCAGATTCCAATTATGATAAAGTTATAATAATGACAGATGCGGATGTCGATGGTGCACATATTCAGATCCTTCTTTTAACATTTTTTTATCGTTATATGCGTCCCTTAATTGAAGCAGGGAAACTTTATATAGCAATGCCTCCATTATATAAACTAGAATGTGGTAAAAAAAGATATTATGTCTATACTGATGAAGAATTACAAGAATTAAAAGATAATATATCTGGTAAATATTCTATTCAACGATATAAAGGGTTAGGAGAAATGAATCCTGATCAATTATGGGAAACTACAATGAATCCAGATACTAGAAGTTTAATTAGAGTAAATATTAGTGATGCTTCTTTAGCAGAAAAAAGAGTTAATGTTCTAATGGGAGACAAAGTAGAGCCAAGAAAAGAATGGATAAATGAAAATGTAGTATTTACTATGGAAGATAGTTATCGAGCAATATAAATTTGACAAATCTTTTTTCTTTTATTATAATAGACCTCGTTAACTTATTTAAGGGGGGATAAATATGGCATCAGTAAGAGATAGCATAAAAGAATATCAAATTTTATTGGATAAAACTTTATTAATCAATATTAGTTTTAAAACATGGCAAAAATTATTAATGGACTTTATTTATTTAAAATATTTAATGACTAATGATGAAATTTATGACAATATTTCAAAATTAAAAAATATGAAAATTGTAACAAAGTCAGAAATTGAAAAACAAAAGATAGCAAGTTATTTTGATTTATTAGATGCATTATATAAGCCAACAGAAAGATTATCCAAATAATTAAAATAAAAAATATCGCTATATAAAATAGCGATATTTTTTATTGATTGTTACATAATTTTTGAGCTACTTGATTGATAGGACCAGCACCAATTGTAATAATTAAATCATTGGGTTTAACATTTTGTTTTAAATAATCTGTTATTTTTTCAAATGAATCAATATATTTAACACTTAAATTTTTTTCTTTTATTTTATCTACTAACATGTCTTCATTTATATTAAATGTATTTATTTCTCTAGCAGGATAAATCGGAGCAATAATGATATTATCAAAATTACTTAATACTTCAGCAAATTCATTAAGATGCTCTTTTGTTCTAGAAAAAGTATGTGATTGAAATACTGCCCAATTTTGATTATGTTTTATATTTTTTACTGATTCTAAAGCAGTTTTGATTTCTGTAGGGTGATGTGCATAATCATCATATATATAAGCACCATTGTAAGTACCAATATATTCAAATCTTCTGCCAACACCACGATATTTTTCCAATCCTTTTTTAATTATGTTAAAATCATTAATATAATCACTACTTAATGCAAACGCCGCTAAAGCATTGTAAACATTATGCATACCACTAATATTTAATGAAATGCTAATAATAAAAGTATTATGATAATAAATATCAAAAGTTGGATGTCCTAATTTATTAAAGGTAATATTTTTAGCCATATAATCAGAATTATTATTAATACCATATGTAATTATTTTTCCTTTATATCCTATTTCAACATTTTGGGAATTAATATCATCATTATTTTTTATAAGTATCCCATTATTTGGTAATAAATTTACATATTTATTAAATGATTTTTTTATATTATCTAAATTTTTAAAGTAATCCAAATGATCATTGTCGATATTAGTTATAATGATTCCTGTTGGGTGAAAATGCAAAAAACTATCTACGTATTCACATGCTTCCATTATTAAATAATCTTTTTGGCCAATTCGGATATTTCCGTTAATTTGAGATAACATAGCACCAATTTGAATAGTAGGATCAAGATTCGCTTCTAAAAAAATTAAAGACACCATCCCAGTAGTAGTGCTTTTACCATGAGTTCCTGAAATACAAAGACAGTTGTGATATTGCTTAGATAATTCACCTAAAAATTCTGCTCGTTCATATATTGTTTTATTTAGTGCTTTTGCTTCAATCCTTTCTGGATCATCTTCATCAATAGCAGCTGTATAAACAACTATATCAGCATCTTTTATCATTTCTTTATGATGACCATATTTGATAGTAATTCCATTATCAGCTAATTTTTTGGTAATATCAGTTTCATAAATATCACTACCAGTTACTATAGCATTTAAAGACTTAAGCATCCAAGCAATACCACTCATACTAATTCCACCAATTCCGATTAAATGAATTTTTTTATTATTGAACATCTGTTTCATCTCCTTACTAAATTATATTATAATCATTATCATAGTAATCTGCAATATTTTTATCATTTTAGTAATTTAAAAAACTAGAAAAAATATGTAAAAATGTTGATATGTAAAAATTGTAAAAAGTTAAAAAGTTAAAAAAGTAAAAAAATGTCAAAATTTATAAAAATTAAAAAAACGCAAAAAAATTCAGTATTTATACTAAAAAAACATAATTTTAACAAACGAAACAAAAAATAAAAATAAGGTAAAATCGAGAAAAATAAAAAAAGTAAAAAAATTAAAAATTAAAATTTTGGTAGACTTTTATTTTCTTACATGCTATAGTGAAAGTGTAAGAAAGGTAGGGTGTAATAAATGCCAAATGTCGATGATGAATTGTTCGAAAATATTAAAGTTGTAAAACGTAATGGCACGAAAGTTGACTTTAATGGAACAAAAATTGCAATGGCAATCAAAAAAGGCTTTGATAGCATTAAAACAATAGATCAAGAAGGAGAAGAAGTATTTAAATACGGCACTAGTGATATTCAAAAAGTATACAAAGATGTAATGAATAAAATAACTAGTGATTATAAAGATAAAGAAAAAATTAAAATAGAAGAAATTCAAGATATTATTGAAGAAACATTTAAGAAAGATAATTATGAAGATGTATTTACTTCTTTTTCGGAATATAGAGATAAAAGAGCACAATCTAGAGCAGCTTTTACTGAAGATAAGAGAAGTCATAAATTTTTAAAAACATTAGAAGGTTTGGCTTTAAAAACAGCGGCAGAAGATGATGCTAAAAGAGAAAATGGTAATATTGATGGTAATTCAGCTATGGGGACAATGTTACAATTTGGATCTAATGTTTCCAAAGAATTTGCTAAAACTTATTTAATGAAGAAAAAATTTGCAGATGCTCATGATGAAGGATATATTCATATTCATGACATGGATTTTTTAGCAATGGGTACAACCACTTGTATGCAAATTGATTTGGATAAATTGTTTAAAAATGGTTTTTCAACAGGGCATGGACACTTAAGAGAACCAAATGATATTATGAGTTATTCAGCACTTGCAGCAATAGCAATTCAATCAAATCAAAACGATCAACATGGTGGTCAAAGTGTTCCAGCATTTGATTATTATTTAGCTCCTGGGGTTTTAAAAACATTTAAAAAGTTATTAAAATCAATTGTAAAGGATTATCTTGATTTAGAAGATATTAATGATTTTATTAATTTTAATACATTAGAAAAGGAAATAAATAAGATTAATACTATCGATATTAGTGTTACTTATTTTGAAAAATTTTATAAAGATTCAGAACTTTTAAAAAGAATGTTTGATATGTCTATTAAAAAAGCTTTAGAAAAAACTGATAAAAGAACTTATCAAGCAATGGAAGCATTTGTTCATAATTTAAATACTATGCATTCAAGAGCAGGTGCTCAAGTACCATTTTCATCAATAAATTTTGGTACCGATACTTCAAGTGAAGGTAGGATGGTTACCAAAAATTACATGTTGGCAGCAGAAGCTGGACTTGGTCATGGCGAAACTCCAATTTTCCCAATTTCTATTTTTAAAGTAAAAGAAGGAGTTAACTATAATCCAGAAGATCCTAATTATGATTTATTTAAATTAAGTATGAGAGTTTCAGCTAAAAGATTATTTCCAAACTGGTCTTTCTTAGATTCATCTTTTAATAAACCATATTATAAAGAAGGGGATTTTAAAACTGAAGTTGGATATATGGGATGTCGTACAAGAGTCCTTGGTAATGTAGTTGATGAAGATAAGCAAGTAACACCAGGCCGGGGAAATTTATCATTTACATCTATTAATTTGCCAAGAATAGGTATTAAACATGGTATAGTGGGACCAAATGCCTTAGAAAAATGTGATATGAAAGGATTTTATGAAGAATTGGATGAAATTATCGATTTAGTAAAAGATCAATTATTAGAAAGATATGAAATTCAATGTAACAAAAGAGTTTATAATTTCCCTTTCTTAATGGGACAAGGTGTATGGATGGATAGTGATAAGTTAAAACCTAATGATAAAGTAAAAAAGGTTTTAAAACATGGAACATTATCTATTGGATTTATTGGTTTAGCAGAATGCTTAAAAGCATTAATTGGAAAGCATCATGGAGAATCTGAAGAAGCTCAAAAATTGGGTGTAGAAATTATTTCTCATATTCGTAAACGCTGTGATGAATTTTCTGAAAAATATAATTTGAATTTTACATGTTTAGCAACACCAGCAGAAGGTTTAAGTGGCAGGTTTGTTAATATTGATAAAGCAATTTACGGAAAAATTCCTGGTGTAACAGACAGAGCTTACTATACTAATTCATTCCATATTCCAGTATATTATAATATTTCAATAGCAAGAAAATTAGCTCTTGAAGGAGCATACCATAAATATACTAATGCGGGACATATAAGTTATATAGAATTAGATGGAGACCCATCAGATAATTTAGAAGCATTTGAAAGTATTGTTAGAATAATGCATGATAGTGATATTGGCTATGGGGCTATTAACCATCCAGTAGATCGCGATCCAGTGTGTGGCTATGTAGGTATTATTAAAGACGTTTGTCCAAGATGTGGCCGCAGAACTGGTGAATCAATAAGTATTGATGTACTAAAAAAATTAGAAGGTAAAAATTAGAAGGAGGAATTATTAATGAAAGAAGTAAAAAATGATACACAAGTATCAAAAAAAATGGTAGGAGAAGATGTTGAATTCGAAAGAATCAGACGTATTACTGGTTATTTAGTTGGAACAGTTGATCGTTTCAATAATGGTAAGAAAGCTGAAGAACATGATCGAGTAAAACATACTTATGACACTTGCTCTTGTACAAGATAATAATTTATAAAAATTTCAATCCTTCAGGATTGATTTTTTTTTTTTTTTTTTTTTTTTTTTTTTTTTTAATTTTTTTTTTTTCTTTTTAAAAATTTTTTTCTAATTTATTTTTTTATTAAAAATTATATTA
>CALVVG010000032.1 GCA_944363795.1 uncultured Bacilli bacterium
ATGGGATTGTCAGAAATGTTAGGTTTTGATTTAGAAGATGAAATTATGAAAAAAGTTTCTAAAAATGAAAAAAGAGTCTATAAAAATATTGATGGTACAAATATTAGAGTTAGTGATTAAGAAGAATATAATTTCTTCTTTTTCACTATTTTGAAATTTTTTATGGTATATATGATGTAAATATTATATAAAAATTAATACATAGTTATATTTGATTATTTTATAAAGCAGATTTTATTTTGCCGGTATAAAAAATAAAAAATTTTATGCTATAATCAAGGAAAAAATTGGACGTTCTCGTGTTAGGACAGAATTTTTAAATAGTATGTCGCGATTTTGTGGCGAATTTAATCAAAAGATATTTAAAATAATTAAAAAATTAGTTAGTTATTTAAAAATATGATTTGAAAAAAAGCAGAGTTTTACAAGAAAAAAATAAGGATTTTAAAAAAATCAAACACTATTTGAAATTGTAACTGACTTTCTCCTAAGGGTTAGAGTGGAGGTTCGATTCCTCTCGAGGACGCCATTATAATATTAAAAAAATCTCCTTAAAAGAGATTTTTTTGATTACAAATTTATAAAATTAACTAGTTGATAAATTTTATAAATTATTTCAATAGTGCTTAAAAAAATACCTATAGTAGCGATTGCTTTGCTATTTTTACTAGCTTGTGTTAAATTAATTCCTACTATTGATAAGATAAATGCTGTTAAAGAAAATAAAGCAAAAGGATCAATAATAAAAGATATAATAGCTAAAATTAAGCCAGCTAAACATATGCCATTTATTTTTTCGGTTTCCTTGTTTTGAGGTATATCATTTAGTGATTTTTTTAGGGGCCTTCCACATTTTGGACAAGTAGTAATTTTGCTATTTAATTGTTCTCCGCAATCAGGACAAAAAATACAACTATTTTTACATCCACAATGAGGGCAAAATTTTGCTTCTGTACTTATTTCTTTTTTGCATTCTATACATTTAATTAAAGCCATTAAATAGAATCTCCTTTCATAATTTATTATAACAAAGGCTATTTATATCTGCAATAAATGTGATATAATTAATTACGTAATGGATGTGATTAAAATGACTAAAGAATCAAAGAAAAATAAATTGAGTTTTGCTAAGTATTTAAGCATTTTTTTAATTATAGTAACAATTTTAGTACTTATATTAGTTTTTTTTATTGATATATTACCATTAGAATATTTTATTGTTTTAGCTATTTTGTTTTTTATTATTAATATAATTACCATAGCACTTTTAAATTCTAAAGGTAAAATTCGTAATACAATTGGAATTATGTTATCTATTATATTATTAATTGTCATGATTATGGGAATTTTATATGAATTTAATACTCTTGATTTTTTAAAGCAATTTGGTTTTAACTCTTATAAAACCGAAAATTATAATGTCATAGTGCTTAAAGATAGTGAATATGATAGTATAGAAGAATTAAATAATGTTGATATAGCACATTTGGATACTAAAGATCATGAAGGATTAAAAAACTTTGTTGAGAATTTAAATAAAGATATAGATTTTGATAGTATTATTTTAGATGATATGACTGATTTAGTAGATAGTTTAATTGCTAAAGAAGAAGAAGCTATAATATTAGAAGATGCACAATTAGATATAATAGAAGAAGAAAATAAGGAAGATTATGATAAACTTAAAATTATATATAATGAAGAAGTAGAAATTGCTATTGATAAAATTGGATCAAAAGTTGATGTAACAAAAGATTCTTTCAATATATTTATTTCGGGGATTGATACTTATGGAAGTGTAACTAAGGTTTCACGTAGTGATGTTAATATTTTAGTGACGATTAATCCTACTTCTAATAAAATATTATTAACGAGCATACCTCGAGATTATTATGTTTTACTTCCAAAATATGATGCCTATGATAAATTAACTCATGCAGGCATTTATGGTATCGATACATCGATTTCTGCAATAGAAAATTTATTAGATACCCAGATAAATTATTATGTAAAAGTAAATTTTACTTCTTTAATTGACATAGTAGATGTATTAGGTGGAATTACAGTTGAATCTAATTATGATTTTGTAACTCAAGATGGTTACCATTTTATTAAAGGAACAAATAAGTTAGATGGTAAAAAAGCATTGTCATTTGTTCGAGAACGAAAAGCCTTTGCTGAAGGTGATCGTATAAGAGGACAAAATCAAGAAATAGTATTGACTTCATTAATAAATAAAATAATGAGTCCAACTATTATTGCTAATTATGCGAACTTATTAGAAGCTTTAAAAGATAAATTTATGACTAATATTACAGATAAAGAATTTACGGACTTTATCCAAATGCAAATTGAAGATAAAAACAATTGGTCTATTGAATCAATTAGTTTAGATGGTAGTAATGCTTATGATTATACATATAGTTATCAAAATAGCAAACTATATGTTATGAAACCTGATAAAAGTAGTGTCACCGAAGCTGCCAATAAAATATCAGAGTTGTTAAATTAAGTGTCAAGTTGACACTTTTTATTTTGTCTTTAATTGTTAGGAGATGTCGAAGCTGTTTAAATTTCTTAAATATTTCTCTATATTTAGTATGTAAGGTGATTTTATGTTAAAAATGGATTTAGAATTTAACCAGGGGATATTATTTGTTCGATTAAGAGGATCATTGAATAGAAAAACAAGTTATAAAATTAATAATTATTTAAATCCGGTTTTAAAAAAACACAAAATTAAATATTTAGTATATAATTTTTACTTTTTAAAAGATATAGATAATTTAGGCATAGATGCTATATTAAATACAAAGTATATTATAAAAGAAAATAAGGGTAAGATAAGAATGTGCGAAATAAATGAAAATATAAAAGAAAAAATTAAAGGTGCTAAGTTAGCTAGAATAAAAAATGAACTTGTAGCTTTTAATTTATTGGAGGTGGCATAATGAATAATATTTTAGAACAAATTGTAAATGACAATGTGGGATTAATTTGGACAATAGCCAAACAATTTTATGGAATTGAAAAAGCTGATTTATATCAAGCTGGTGTCTTAGGAATTATAAAAGCTTTTAATAATTATAAAAATGATGGTGATACAAAATTTAGTAGTTATGCTTATAAATATATTTATGGGGAAATGTATAATGTTGCAAGTAATAAAAATATTAAAGTAAGTAAAGATATTTTAAAACTAGTTAAAAGTATTGAAAAAGGAAGAAGTTTATTAGCACAAAAATTAATGCGTAATCCAAGTAATCAAGAATTATCTATGTTTTTAGAAATTCCTGAAGAAAAGTTAGAACAAGCACTAATTTATGCAACTCAAGTAATATCAATTGATGAAGAAAAAGATGATGAAAGAAATTTATATGAAAAATTAGCGATTCAAGAAGATGTTAGCCAAGATGAATTAATGATGTTAAATGATAGTATAAATGAATTGGATGATTTAGAAAAAAATATTATTAATGCTCGCTATTATGAAGATTTAACTCAAAGTGAAACTGCCAAAAAATTGGGCATAACTCAAGTCATGGTTTCACGCTATGAAAGTAAAAGTTTAAAAAAAATGCGTGAGTTTATGTATATGTAATTAAAATGCTAACATAATAATGTTAGGTGATAACAATGAATGTCGAAGAATATAAAAAATTAGTTACCAAACATAGTCCTAAAGAACCGAGGATGCGAAATATATTGGTAGCTTTTTTTGTGGGAGGAATAATTGGTTTTTTAGGAGAATTCTTAATTTTTATGTTACAAGAATCTTTTGGAATGTCTATAATTGAAGCTGGAACATGGACTTGTCTTACTATGATTGGCATAGCAAGTTTATTAACGGCTTTTGGCTTTTTTGATAATTGGGTTAGTAAATGTAAATGTGGATTAATAATTCCTACGACTGGTTTTGCTCATAGTGTTACTAGTAGTGCTTTAGATTATAAAAAAGATGGTTTAATTACTGGATTAGGGTCTAACTTTTTTAAACTAGCAGGATCAGTTATATTATATGGAATTATTTCTGCTTTTATTTTAGTGATTGTGAGGGTGGTTATTGGTGGCTAGTACAAAATATAAAGATGTATATTTAAATGATTATTTTACTATTGTAGGTCCTTTAGAAAAAGATAGTCATTTAAAAAAATATAATATGCAAATGAATGATTATTATTTTGGGGAAAAGACATTTGAACTAGCAGAAATTAAAATGCAAAAAGTAGTAATAGATAATTTAATGCAAAGAAATTGTCTTAAGACTTCAGATGTTGATTTGTTAGTTGGGGGAGACTTAACTAATCAAATAGCTGTTACCAATTATAGCGCTAAAAATTATAGTTTTCCATTTTTAGGCTTATATTCAGCTTGTGCTACCTTTGTGGAAACTTTAATTGTAGCAAGTAATTTTATAGATTCTAATAATTATAAAAAAATTATTGGCATTACATCTTCACATAATTTAACTGCTGAAAAACAATTTAGGTATCCAGTTGAATATGGGGCTCCAAGACCACATACTGCGACATTTACAACAACAGGATCAGCTGCAGTATTTTTAAGTAAGAAAAAAAGTAAATTAAAAATTGAATCTTCAACTATTGGAACTCCAATTGATATGGGAATTAGTGATGCTAATAACTTAGGTGCAGTCATGGCTCCAGCAGCGGCATCAACAATAATGCGACATTTAGAAGAATTAAAAAGAGATATCAATTATTATGATCTTATTTTGACGGGAGATTTAGGATGTATCGGTGGCAAAATATTACAAGAATATATGGAAAAAAATTATAATATTAATATGAAAAAATATTTAGATGCTGGTTGCGAATTATTTTTAGATAGCCAAGAAACCTATGCCGGAGGTAGTGGGCCTGTTTGTTTGCCTTTAGTTTTATTTAATAAAATATTAAATTATAAAAAATATAAAAAAATATTAATTGTTGCAACTGGAGCATTACATTCAGTGACATTGGTTAATCAAAAACAACCAATACCTGCAATTGCTCATGCCCTTAGTTTGGAGGTGGTAGAATGAACTTCCTTTTAGCATTTTTGTTTGCAGGATCCTTGTGTGCAATTGCTCAAATTATTTTAGATAATACTAAATTAACACCTGGACATATAACAAGTATTTATACTGTTATGGGAGCATTTTTATCTTTTTTAGGTATTTATGATAATTTAGTAGCAAAATTTGGTGGTGGTGCCACTAGTCTTATTTCTAATTTTGGACATATGCTATATTCTTCAGCTTTTCAAGGATATAAAGAAGAAGGAATATTAGGAATATTTACTAATATGTTTACAAAATCATCAGCAGCAATAACGGGAGCTATTGTTTTTGCCTTTTTAATTTCAATAGTATTTAAGCCAAAAGATTAATATAAAACAAATGTTTGTAAAAATGTGTTGACATTTATTTTAAAGTATATTAAAATTAGTTTGTATCAGGGTACAATGTGGAGGAAAAATGAAGTCAACAAAAGAAGTTAAGAATAAAGATAAAGCATTAGAGCAAGTACTAGCAGATATTGAAAAACAATTCGGTGCTGGAGCAATAATGAAATTGGGGGATAATGAACATATTGAAGTTGATGTGGTTTCTAGCGGATCGATTGCTATTGATGTTGCATTAGGTGTTGGAGGATATCCAAAGGGGCGAATAATTGAAATATATGGTCCGGAATCTAGTGGTAAAACAACAGTTGCATTACAGGCAATAGCGGAAGTTCAAAAAGCTGGAGGCCGAGCAGCATTTATAGATGCGGAACATGCATTGGATCCAGTATATGCTAAAAATTTAGGTGTAGATATAAATGAATTATTATTAAGTCAACCAGACACTGGAGAGCAAGCCTTAGAAATTTGTGACGCTTTAGTTAAAAGCGAAGCAGTTAATTTAATTGTCATAGACTCGGTTGCTGCTTTAGTGCCTCAAGCAGAAATTGATGGCGAAATGGGAGATTCTCATGTAGGGTTACAAGCACGGCTTATGTCCCAAGCTTTAAGAAAATTATCTGGTACTATGAATAAAACCAAAACTACGGCAATATTTATAAATCAATTAAGAGAAAAAGTTGGAGTTATGTTTGGTAATCCTGAAACAACTCCTGGAGGTCGAGCTTTAAAATTTTATTCAACTATTAGACTTGATGTAAGACGTGGGGAACAAATAAAAATCGGAGATCAAATAATTGGTAATAAAACTAATATTAAAGTAGTAAAAAATAAGGTTGCTCCACCATTTAAAAGTGCAACAGTAGACATTATGTATGGTGAAGGAATATCTAGAGAAGGAGAAATTATTGATATAGCTAGTGATTTAGCAATTATTGATAAATCAGGGGCGTGGTATTCTTATAATGGTGAAAAAATTGGTCAAGGAAAAGAAAATGTAAAAGCATTTTTAAAAGAAAATACTGATATTAGAAATGAAATTGAAACTAAAATAAGAGAACATTATGGATTTATAAAAAAAGATAATAAAGAAAAAGAATAATGAAAAATTTCAATCCTGCAGGATTGATTTTTTTTTTTTTTTTTTTTTTTTTTTTTTTTTTTTTTTTTTTTTTTTTTTTTTTTATTTTTTTTTTTTTTATTTTTTTTTTTTTGTTTTTTTTTTTTTTGTTTTTTTTTTTTTATTTTTTATTTTTTTGTTATTTATTTTT
>CALVVG010000033.1 GCA_944363795.1 uncultured Bacilli bacterium
AAAAAAAAAAATATTAAAAAAAAAAAAAAAAATTAATATAAAAATATAATAAAATTTTTAATGAAAAAATAAGTATTAAAGAAAAAGAATTAATGCAAGTATAAAATTTAAATCTGAAAAGATTGATTTTTTTTTTTTTTTTTTTGTATAATGTTGAAAATAGAGGTGTAGCCATGAAAAAAATAATAGTAGGAATAATATTAATAATAGTTGTAGGGATAGGAAGTTATAAATATTTATTCAATAATACAGCAGTAATATCTGATAAGTCAAAAGAACAGATTAAAAGTAAAGACATGTTAACAATGATGTTAGAAACAGAAGCAGGAACAGGAGTTTATGAAGAAACAACAGCCAATGAGTGGCCGATTGATGGCTATGTATTTAATGCAGAACTTTCTAAATGTGAAAATGGTGGAACACTCTCTTGGGATGATGAGAATAAAAAAGTAGTAATACAGTCAAATACAAGTGATAAATGTTATATATACTTTGACATAGCAAATCAAACATTTGCAGACTACATAATAAATAAAGTATATACTGAAGATGGAGTAAATGGATTATACTATCATGATGGAGTAGGAACATATACAAATGCTGATCAAGAAGCTGGAGATAACAGTTATCGTTATAGTGGAGCCAATCCCAATAATTATGTCTGCTTTGGAACTGATACTGAAACATGCCCTGAAGATAATTTGTATCGTATAATAGGATTGTTCGATGATGATAAAGATGGAAATTATAGTATAAAATTAATAAAAAATTTAACTTTAGGAACTTTTACATGGGATAGTGATATTATTAATTTTAATTCTGTAAATAACGTTAAAAAAGAACAATCTCAAATTAATGTTTTTTGGATTAATAATACATTAGCTGCACCTGATATTCCTGGTGACACATCTGATAATAATTGGCCTACAGCCGATTTAAATTATTATATTAATAATAATTATTTTTGGAATGTATTAGATATTAAATGGCAAAGTATGATTGATGTAACAAACTGGGTTATAGGTGGCAATAGTAGTTCTAATATATATGATATATATGTAAAAAATGCATATCAAAATGAAGTAATAAATCCAGCAAATATAGAAATATATACTGATGAAATAGGACTGATGTATGTAAGCGATTATGGATATGCAGCCAGTCCAGAAAATTGGAAAATTACTTTAAATCAATATAATAATAATAGTAATACTACTAATAATTGGTTATATTTAGGGATATATAATGGCGAATGGACAATTACTCGTAATTCAGGTAGTGAAGTAACCGTTTTTAAAATTCAAGATACTGGTGAAATTACATATGAATATGTAAATAATGTTACAAGTTATCTTAATGTTAGGCCCGTCTTTTATTTAAAATTTAATGTAATATTTCAGAATGGAATGGGCACTATGAATGATCCGTATCGAGTAAAAATATAATAAATTATTATTTATGGTGCAAAAAAAGTCATAAACTCCTTATATTATTTTATGACTTTTTATTTTACAATAATTGGTTTGTTGTTTTTTTCAAATGTAATTGTATTAGTATTATTTATTAAATCATAAATTATACTAGCTTGCAATTCAAATTTATACTGCAAAGAGTTTTTATTAACAATTGTAGCAATATCAAATTTATCAAATGAATTTAAATAATTTTGACCTTTTTTATTAAATCCTAAAATTTTAATATAATCTAATTCTTTAGAAATATTTTTAGGTAAAGATACTAAAATGTGTGTAAGCATTCGATTGATTTTATTGTAAGTATATCTTTTGGTTTTTATTAAATTAATAAAATCTTCTAAATTATTAGCTTTTGTTATAAATTTTTTTAAACGATATTCTATTCCTTCGTCTACATCTAAGTAATGATTTAAATGTATATCAGTAAGAATTTTATATTTAAGCAACTTAAAATAATTTAAATAATTTAATTTTATAAGACATTCGTTGACATTGTGAGGAATGTACTTTGTTATGTCTATATTGTTTTTGATTTTTTCACGAATATTAGTAGCACTTATTATTATTTCATTACTAGTTTTATCATGATAATCATTAGTTCTTTTGATTGTTATAGGTTCAATTGGATATTTATTAATTATAATTGCTTTTGTGTAAGATATTCCTAATAAATCATTTGGTTGAAAGTTAAAATCAATATTTAGAGATTTAGCTAAGGCGGTTGGATAATTTAAGCCTTGATTTAAAAAATTTTGAACTTTTTCATTGTAATTTGATTCTAATTGTTTATTGGCAATCAATTTTAATTGATCTATATTATTTGTTTCACTTCCAAATATTAATTTTGTGACATGAAAGTTATTTAATATTTTTAATGCAATATTTGCAAAAGTATCTGCTGATTGTATTCCATAGATAAAAGGTAATTCTAAAACAATATCAATTTGGTTTTGAAGAGCTAATCTGGTTTTATCTTCTTTTGTTAAAATAGACATTTCACCGCGTTCTAAAAAATAACCATTTAAAACAAGAATTATTAATGAATCAGGAAATAATTCTTTGATTTTTTTTATATGGTAAATGTGTCCGTTGTGTAAAGGATTATATTCGCAAATAATACCTATTATTTCCATAATTAATTCATGAAAAAATATGTAGCACTCATATTAGCTATTAATTTTTTAGAATCATTATAAATATTTGATGTTAAAACACAAGTAGTTTTACCGGCTTTAATTAATTTACTTTCAGCTATTAAATATTTTCCTGTGCCTTTTTTTAAAAAGTTGATACTGGCATTTAAGGTTACAGGATTTTTTCCTTTAATTCCAGCATGATATCCCATTACAGTATCACCTAAGCTAAATATTAATCCTCCATGAACTATGCCATAAGGATTTAGTGATTCATCCTTAATTGTTAATTTAACTAAACATTTATTTTCATTTAATTCTTCTATTATAATATTATTATGTTCTAAAAAATCTTTTTCCATAATTCTCCTTCCAAAGTATTATAACATTAAAGCTTTTAGATGTAAATTTAATATGTTATAATAATCTATGTGGTGATTTTATGATCGTAGCAATAGTAGGACCAACGGGTGTTGGTAAAACTAAAATGAGTATTGAATTAGCAAAATATTTAAATGCTCCGATAATAAATTCTGATGCTGTTCAAGTATATAAAGAATTAGATATTGGTAGTGCAAAAGTAACTGAAGAAGAAAAAGAAGGTATAAAACATTATTTAATTGATATAAAAAAGCCAGATGAAATGTACACAGTTAAAGACTATCAAGAAGATGCTCGAAATATATTAAAACAATATGTTAATCGAAATGTTATATTTTGCGGAGGCACTGGCTTATATTTAAGTGCAGCTTTAATGGATTATCGTTTTTATGAAGATGAAGCAAATGAAAGCTATATTAATTATAGTAATGAAGAATTATATGAATTAGTTTTGAAAAAAGATAGCAAAAGCAATATAGATAAAAATAATCGGCAAAGAATGATTCGATTTTTAAATAAAAAAATAGTAGAAACAGTTGAACCAAAATTACTTTATGATAATGTGTTTTTTATTGGTCTTACAACTGAACGAAATAATTTATATAATATTATTAATAGAAGAGTGGAAAAAATGTTAGACTTAGGATTACTGGAAGAAGTAAGAAGTTTATATGAAAAATATCCTAAATCTCATGTGCTAAATAGTGCCATTGGTTATAAAGAAATAATAGGATATATTAAAGGGAATTATAGTTTAGAACAGGCGATAGAGTTAATTAAAAAGAATAGTAGACATTATGCTAAAAGACAATATACTTGGTTTAATAATAAAATGAAAATAAAATGGTTTAATGTCAATTATGATGATTTTTGTGATACAATTAAAGAAGTAAAAGAATATATTGATAAGTGGTGAATTTATGAAAACAAGAAAAAAAGGGATTATTTTTTTGTGGGTAAGTATATTTATTATATTTACTAGTTTAGTTTTTTATATTATAGGAAAAAATTCTAGCTATTTAGTTACAGATTTTTATAAAAGATTGGCATTAACAGTATTAATATTAGCAATAATATTATTGGTATATAGTGTATTTTTAATAATAAGATTTCGTTTCAGCCCAGCTTTTAAAAAAGTTAAGATAATAATTATTTCAATTATAATTGGACTTTACGCTTTAGGATGTTCCACATTTTTACTTATTATTTATGGGCCGATTGACAACTTTAGAACATGGTTAATTACAACTGCTATGTCTACTATGAATCATCAATATTATTGTAAATGGTTTTATAGTAATGATATAATTAATGCTGTTTTAGGGGAAAATTATGTTTATAATGATGGAACTTCTACAGATCCTTCATTAATAACTTTTGATAAAACGGAAGTTTATGCTAATGAATATGAAAAAGATGTTTTAGAACATGATAAAGACGATTTATATAAAATTATTCGTTTTAAAGTCAATGATTGTGATGCCTATTTAGCAGTTGTTTATGATCCTAGTAAAATAAGTGTTGGTGTAAGTAAATATATTGGAGTAGGAGGACAATATATTTATGATATGACTAAACAACAAGGTGCAGTTTTAGCCATTAATGGAGGCGGCTTTTATGATCCAAATTATAATAGCAATGGTGGTAATCCTTTAGGAGTAACAATTGCTGATGGCAAAATAATTACTGATGATCCTTACAATTCTAGTGGTGGAGGAATAATTGGTTTTGATTTGTTTAATAAATTAATTTTGATGCGTGATGCAACAGGAACTCAAGCTCTTGATGCTGGAATTCGTGATGCTGTTACTATGGGACCATTTTTGATTGTTAATGGTAAAATGGCCAATATTAAAGGAAATGGTGGCTGGGGTTATGCTGCTCGTACTGCTATTGGACAAAGAAAAGATGGTATAGTTTTATTATTAGTAGTTGACAGTAATGAGTTTCGAACTAAAGGTGCATCTATTCGTGATTTAGCAGAAATTATGGAAAGATATGGGGCTATTAATGCGGCTAATTTAGATGGCGGAACATCTAGTGCCATGGTCATAAATAATAAATTAATTAACGATCCAATTAATTCAGCTTTAGAACACAAGACTAGAGGAATACCCACTATATTTAAAGTAGTAGAATAATGAAAAAAATGTTATAATTATATTGAAAGACTCTTATAATAAAAACTAGATAAGTCAACTTATACAAAATTTGATAAAATTAATCTAGGA
>CALVVG010000034.1 GCA_944363795.1 uncultured Bacilli bacterium
ACTAATTAAAAAATCAAAATATAATAAAAATTTATAAAGTTTTGTATAGGAAATACTTGACTTTATTATGAGAGGAGCAAAAAAAGATGGATTTATTTATACCTGATATATATCAACAAAGTATTTATACAATTAATTATAAAAAGTTAAAAAAAAATGGCATAAAGTGTTTACTATTTGATTTGGATAATACAATTGCTCCTTATAATGTAACAGAGCCAGATACCAAAGTAAAAGATTTATTTGCAAGCTTAGGAAATGATTTTAAAATAATAATTATATCTAATAATACTAAAAATAGATTAAGACCTTTTAAAGAAAAATTAAATGTTGATACTGCTTATAATAGCAAAAAACCTTTTAAGACTAAGTATAAAAAAATATTAGAACTTTACAAATTTAAAGATAATGAAATTGCTTGTATTGGAGATCAATTACTTACCGATATTTTAGGAGCAAATAGAATGGGATTTACAAGCATTTTAGTTAATAGTATTACTAAACAAGAAAGCTTTTTTACCAGAATTAATCGCTTTTTTGAAAAAATTATATTAAAAGCTTTGGCAAAGAAAAGAATATTAGTTAGTGGTGAATATTATGATTAAAAAATGCAATGGCTGTGGAATTATTTTGCAAAATATTGCTAAGGATAAATTAGGATATACGCCTGATATTAATAATTCTTTATGTATGAGATGTTTTAAATTAAAAAATTATGGAATATTATTAAATGAAGGTAAAAAACAAGATAATGAAAAATTAATAGCAAATATTAATAATAAAAAATGTTTTGTAATATTTTTAATTGATTATTTAAATATATATAAAGATGTAATTGAAATATTTAAAAAGATAAAGTCTGATAAAATATTAGTTATTACAAAAAGCGATTTATTTCCTAAAAATATTAAAACCGATGTATTAATTCAAAATATTAAAAATGTATATGATTTATCGGAAGAAATAATAGTTTGTAGTGCTAAAACTAATTATAATTTAAATAAAATTAGGGAACTTATTGCTATTAAACCAAAGGTTTTATTTGCTGGTTTTACAAACATGGGGAAAAGTAGTTTGATAAATGCTTTATTTGGCAGTAATATAACGGTGAGTAAATGCAAAAATACAACTCAAGAATTTATAAAGAATGTAATTGATGGAAAAATTATTTATGATGCTCCAGGATTTATTGGTAATGCATACGATAGTGTTCCTAAAAATATTATTAGACCTTTAACATATCAATTAAAATCTAAATATTATTTAAAAATATCGGATATATACTTAGCTTTTAAAACAGATAGTAATATAACTATATATATAGATAATAATATAAATGTTGATAGACGAAAAAAGGTAGTTGATTATGATTATAATATAATTGTTCCTACTAATTATGATATTGTAATTAAGGGTTTTTGTTTTATTAAAGTTGGTACATCTACATATATGAATATTAATGTTGATCCAAATTTAATTGAAATTAGGCCATCTATTATTGGAGGCCAAAATGAGTAAAATAAAAGTAATGAGCGAAAATTTAGCTAATAAAATAGCCGCTGGGGAAGTCGTTGAAAAATGTGCTTCTGTTGTCAAAGAATTAGTGGAAAATTCGATTGATGCTCAAGCTAATAATATTAAAATTAATTTGATAGATGGTGGTCTTACAAGTATTGGTATAATTGATAATGGTATAGGAATGGATAAAGAAGATGCTAAGTTAGCTTTTGCAAGACATGCTACAAGTAAAATTTATAAAGATGATGATTTGTTTTTTATTGAAACGTTAGGTTTTCGAGGTGAGGCATTAGCTAGTATTGCTAGTGTATCAGAAGTTAATTTAGATACTTGTAATGATGAAGTTGGAACACATGTTCATATTAAAGGTGGTATTATGGATGATGTTGGACCATCTAGTGCACGTATTGGAACTGAAATTACAATTACCAATTTATTTTATAATACCCCAGCTCGACTTAAATATTTAAAAAGTGAAGCAACTGAATTAAATAATTGTATTCAGTTTATTGAAAAATTAGCATTATCAAAGCCATGTATAGCATTTACATTAAGTAATAATGGTAAAGTAGTAGTTAAAACTAGTGGTAGTGGCAATTTGTTAAAAACAATACATGAAATATATGGACTTAATGTATCAAGTAATATGTTAGATATTAAAGCTAATAATGATGATTTTGAGATAAGTGGGTATATAGGCAAGCCCGGTTTACTCAAAAAAAACCGTAATCACTTTAATATAATTGTTAATGGAAGAATCGTTCGCAATAATGATATAAATAGAGCTATTAATGATGCATATTATACTTATAAACACGAAGGATTTTATCCTATTGTAGTTATTAATATTGAAACTGATCCAACACTTATTGATGTCAATATTCATCCAACTAAACAAGATATAAAAATGAGTAAAATTGATGAATTATGTCAATTATTATATGTTACCATTAAAAATACTTTATATGATAATTTGTTAATACCAAATGCATTAATTGATAATGAAATTAATAATAAAAATGAGGATGTATTTATTTCTAAATATGAAAATAACATAAATGATAATAAAACTATAATCCAGACATCTTTAGATTTTAGAGCCGAAAATGAAGATGAAGTAGTAATTAAAAATGCTGATTTTAAAAAATTGAAATTATATCCAATTGGACAAGTTCATGGCACGTATATTATTGCTGAAAATGAAGATGGAATGTTTATATTAGATCAACATGCGGCACACGAAAGAATAAATTATGAAATGATATCAAAAAGATTTCATGATGAAATTCCTAGTTATACTGATATGCTAATACCATTTTCAATTGAGTTATCTAGTAGTGATTTTGAAATTTTTATGGCCAATAAATATGTTCTTGAAGAATTAGGTTTTCAAATTGAAGAGTTTGGTATTAATACAATAGTTTTTAAAAGCCATCCTACTTGGTTGACTAAGAATTTTGAAGGTGATAATTTAAAAACTATTGTTGATTTAGTAATTACTAATCATAAAAATTTTAATAAGGGTCGATTTTTAGATAGTTTAGCTAAAATGATATCTTGTAAAATGAGCGTTAAAGCTAATGAACATTTAAGCAAAGAACAAATAGAAAAGCTATTAGATGATCTTGTTAAATGTGATAATCCGTATAATTGTTGTCATGGTCGACCATCAATTATGAAATTTACAAATTATGAATTGGAAAAAATGTTTAAGAGGGTGATTTAAATGTTACCAGATAGAAAAAAGAATTTAATTATTTGGATTATATCAATTGTAAGTGTAGTAATAGTAATTTTAATTATGTATAATTTAGCTAAGTTTATGCATAATCGAACAGGCCAAATTAAAGTTGTTGATGATATCTATCCTTTAGAATATAGTTATTATGGTATTACGATAGATCAAGATAAAAATTATCAATTAACTGGGTTAAATCAAGATTATGAAGAGACTATTTTGGGATTAAGATCTTTTTATTCGATTAATAAATTATATTATTTTGATAATCATTTAGTTGTTTATTCTGATGCTATTAATCAAATAAATTATAATAAAGCGGATAATGAATTTAGCTTTTATGAAATTGATTCTTTTTATAGTAATAAAACAAATGTTTTGATGAATGATAATTATTATGTATTTTCTACATCAACTAATGTTTATTATACTGCTAAAGATAATTTAAACAATAAAATGAATATATCTGATGAGTTAATAAGTGATATTGTTTTATTGCAAGACAATAACGTTTATTATTTACAAAATGATGGAATTAATGTTTACAATTTAGTCGATAAAACTAATAAGTTAATTGTGGCAAATATTGCTGAAGTTAAGTTAATAACGGTTTTTGAAAACTATGTTTTATATTTAATGGATAACCAACTATGGGTTTATAATATGAAAGGGCAAAATACCATTAATGTTGGTCAACAAATTATTGATGAAGAAGGTAAGGCTTTTACATTTGTTGCATTAGTGCCAGGATTATTACTTTATGAAGTTACTGATGAAAATAATAATAATGTTTTAAAACAATATTCTTTTTCTATTCAAGAGGTATTAAAAAGTACTATGGATTTACAAAATGAAACTATTTTGAATGCTTTTTATATAGAAGATAATAAAATATATGTTGATTTATCAAAAGATGACATAATTAGATATTTAATCGTTGATTATAATGAAAACACAATTATTAAAGAATTAAAAAATCAATATGTAACATTAATGCCAGTAGAGGTGGAAAAAAATGAAAATTAATTTAAATTTATTACCAATTAATTTGGATCAAGATATTGAATTTGCTAATAGTTATTTTGAAAATACCAGTATCAAAAAAATGGAAAAATTTCATATAAAAGGAGTAATTAAATATAATTTATCTGATGAAATTGAAATAGATTTAAATGTTAATGGTAATATATATTTGGAGGATGCAATCACTTTAGAAGATGTTTTATATCCAATATCTTTAAACATTCAAGAAAATTTAAGTGATTTTAGCTCTATAAATGCACAATATTTAGAAAAAGATAAAAATATACTTGATATAATTGAATTTTTATGGGAAAATATTGTATTGGAAGTTCCTATTAGTTATACAACATCATCAGGTGTTTTATTAAAAGGTAATGGATGGGAATTAAATGGTATAAAAGAGGACGAAATTGATCCTCAGTTAGCAAAATTAAAAGATTTATTTAAAGGTGGTGAATAAATATGGCAGTTCCTTTTAGAAGAACTAGTAAGACAAAAAAAAGAATGCGTCGTACACATTTGAAAAAAGAAGTTGGAGCACTTACGACTTGTCCAAAATGCGGTGCAACTTTAAGACCTCATAGAGTTTGTACGAAATGTGGTTTTTATAACGGAGAAGAAGTTATAAAAGTTGCTGAAGAAAAAGATGAATAATATCGTGAAAACGATATTTTTTTCTTGAAAATTAACCAACTATATGATAATATCCTGACTTTGACAGTTTTAAGAAAGCAAAAACTCTCTAGCCCTTATTTTGTAAGGACAAAGAGAGTTTTTAAATG
>CALVVG010000035.1 GCA_944363795.1 uncultured Bacilli bacterium
AGGTGATACACCTCTTCCCATCCCGAACAGAGAAGTTAAGACCTAATACGCCGACAATAGTGTAATGCTAAGATAGGGAGTTGCCTATTTTTTTTTGTTTTAAAATATAAATAAATTATTTGTCAAATAATGAGCTTATATCTTGTATAAGTTTTTTTTTTAATTTATAATGTTAACAGGTGATACAATTATGGAATATAAATTTACATCGAAGTCAGTGGATGATACTTTAACCATTGCTCAAAATATAGAAAGTGAAAAATTTCCTAATATGGTTATTTGTTTAGAAGGTGATTTGGGTAGTGGCAAAACAGTATTTACAAAAGGTTTTGCAGCTGCTTTAGGGATTGAGGATACAATTACTAGTCCCACATTTAATATAATTAAAGAATATACAAATGGTGAATTGCCATTATATCATATGGATGTCTATCGTATAGAAGAAATTGATGAAAGTATTGGAATTACTGATTATTTTAACAAGGGTGGAGTAACAATAATAGAATGGGCTGATATTATTAAAAATCAACTGCCAAAAGATCGATTAGTTATAAAGTTTAAAGTAATTGATGAGGATACAAGAGTTTTAATATTTATTCCTTATGGGGATCGATATGAAGAGCTTTGTAATGCTGTGTTATAATGAATACATTATTTATAGATACTCACTACTTAGATATAATAATAATTTTATTAAAAGATGGTATAATTGTTAATAAGGAAGCAGTTATTAACAAAAAAAATAATAGCGAGTATATTTTTCCCACTATTATTAAAGTTATAGATGGTATAAAATTAGACGAAATAATTGTTGTTAGTGGTCCAGGATCTTTTACTGGTGTAAGATTGGGTGTGACTATAGCCAAAACATTTGCCTATCTTTTAAATATTCCAATAAAGACAATTACAGCTTTGGAAATTATGGCTATTAGTAATAATAAATTTAAAGTTGCTATGAGTGATTCTAATGGTTATTACATTGCTAATTTTGATAAAAGTTTTAATTTAGAAAATGATTATAGATATTTAAAAGAAGATGAATTTAAATTAATTAATAGTAATAAAGACTATTGTTTAAATTATATAATTGACATAAATAAAATATATAAATTTTTAGAAAATAGAAAGAGTATTAATCCTCATCAAGTAAAACCAATATATATTAAAAAAATTGGAGTAGAAATTGATAAGAAAAGCTAATTTAGATGATATATGTGCAATTAATAAAATGGGTCTTAAATTACACAAAAATTTTATCAAAAATTTTCATATTGAAACTGAAATTAATAGTGAATTAGCAATAGTATTAGTTAATGAAGATTCAAAATCTGTCAATGGTTATTTATACGCTTTAGATTTTGGTGATAATATTGATTTATTAAGCATATATGTCGATGAAAATTATCGAAATAAAAAAATAGGAACCAAATTATTAAAAAGTCTAATTGACAAGTATTGCAATTATTCATCTAAAACTATTACGTTAGAAGTTGAATGTCAGAATATTGAAGCTTTTAATTTATATAAATCGCTAAATTTTAAAGTTGTTAATAAAAGATATAAATATTATGGTGATAAAGATGCTTATTTAATGAAATGGGGGATTTAATGAAAGATATTAATATATTAGCAATAGAAACGTCATGTGATGAAACTAGTATTGCGATTGTAAAAAATGGTATTACAGTAGAATCTATGACTATTTCAACACAAATGCAAACACATGCACTATATGGTGGTGTTGTTCCTGAAATAGCATCAAGAATGCATACGGAAAATATTACTATTGTATTAGAAGAAACATTAAAAAAAACTAGCTTGAAAATTAGTGATATAGATGCTATTGCAGTAACTTATACCCCGGGATTATTAGGATCATTATTAGTTGGTATAGAATTTGCTAAAACATTAGCTTATATATACAATAAGCCTTTAATTAAAGTTAACCATTTAATAGGTCATATATATGCTAATGCAATAAATAATAAGTTAAAATTTCCTCTTTTAGCTTTAGTAGTTAGTGGAGGTCACACAGAGTTAGTAATTATGGAGGATGATTATAAATTTAGGCTTTTAGGAGCAACATTAGATGATGCAATTGGAGAAGCATATGATAAAGTAGCTAGAATTTTAAATATTCCTTATCCTGGTGGTCCTGGTATAGAAAAATTAGCTTTAAATGGTTCAATTACTTATAATTTACCGAAACCAGTATTGGATAACTCTTATAATTTTAGCTATAGTGGATTAAAAAGCTATATTATTAACTTAGTTCATAATGAAAAACAAAGGGAAAATGAAATAAGATATGCTGATTTAGCAGCTAGTTTTCAATTTGTTGCTGTTGATGAATTAGTTAGAAAATTGGATCTGGCATTAAAAAATACCAAAATAAAAAATGTTATTGTAGCTGGAGGAGTTTCTGCAAACCGGTATTTAAGAAAAAAAATAAGCGAAGTTGCAACTAAAAATAACGCTCAAGTAACAATCCCAGAATTGATTTATTGTACTGATAATGCAGCGATGATAGGTGCTGCTGCATATCCATTGTTTTTAAAAGGAGATTTTGCTGATTATTCTTTAAATGGCGAATCTCAAGCCAATATATGTTAGCAATTAATTAGACAAATAGGACTTTTTTTGTTATAATTAATGCATGGGGTAGTTTATGGTTTCGACATATATTACTATATATGATTGCAAGTGGTAGGCATACCTTAAATGCAAATTTAAAATTAAATGACGAAACTAATTATGGTTTCGCTCCTGCATACGCTTAATAGATAGCTTGGGAGCACTTCTACTTAATTTTTCTTATAGGTTGAGATAGGGGTTAATAAAATATAAGATATAATATATTATTTGTTTAGGATAATATATTGAATTTTACTAAACTTACTAATTACTAGGTTAGTGTAGAGCCATATAATTAGGAAATTTAAAATCTACCTAAACTTGTAGATATTGTATAATAGGATATAATGGACAGGAGTTCGATTCTCCTCTACTCCACCATAAAATTTGATTGACCTTTAGTTCAATTTATAAATAAATTAGTTTTAGAAATATAATATTTCTAAATTTTTTTATATAAAAATGATCAGATTATAAGTTTATCTGATCGCCAAATAAAATTTAAATAGAATCTTGAATTTGATTTAAACCTATTTTATCAGTTTCTTTAATTGAAATAATAGTACTATTAGCAAATATAGATAAAATGTTATCTTCTAATTTTTTGTTAGGTTTTATAGTAAATTCATAATTTTTCCCTTCTTCAATTTGGGGACATAATTTCTTTTCTACTTTTATTGTTTGCACTTCTTCAGCTTGAAATTGTCTTATAGTCAAATATATATAATTTTCATCATTGCTATTAGCAATATTCAAAATATTATAAGTTCTAATAAAAGTCTTTAAATTTTCATTATTTTTGTTTTCGTTTGAATTTTCTAATTTTTCACCTTTAACAAATTTAATTAAATCAGAATTTATTACAAGTTTTTTAAATTGTTCTTGTTCTTCTTTATTATTATTCAAAAGACCGACAACTACAACATTATTTTCTTCATCAATATAATTAAAAATATAATTATCATAGACATTAATCCCATTATTTGAAAAAAATTTAATAATTTCCGCGTTAACTTTATTTAATTCATCAACGTTAACAGGATTTTTACTTTTATCACATCCAGTAATGCTTAGTATAAGAATACTGCACATTATAATAATAAAAAAATACTTTTTCATATTGCTCCTCATAAAATTATCATTATTAAAATCATTATATCATTTTTTATTTATAAGGACTATTCTAAAAAATAAAAAAATTAATGTTTTAGAATAAATTTTATAACCATCTTAATTATTAATTTATTTAAATAATAGGTTAAGAATTAAATAATTTTATAATATTTAATTTAATAAGGAGTATGGCATAAAATATTAGTTACTGCAAATTTAATGCTAAACATTTAAACTCCCTAGTTTGACAGTTTTTGAAAAAAAATCAAAAAAGCCTATATAAAATATATTTTTTTTATGGTTTAGTTATTGCGTATGTATTCGTATGTATGATATAATATATATTGTAAGGTGATGCATATGAGAT
>CALVVG010000036.1 GCA_944363795.1 uncultured Bacilli bacterium
GATAAAATAGAAAATAAATAAATTTAATAATAATATATAAGATACTATAAAAATTTAAAACTTTTGTGTGTTATAGTAGTAACTCCTAGTTTAAATAAAAGCTTTAAATTTGACAGTGTTTGGCCTGAAAATTCGTCGCAAGCTTACTTACTACAAAATTTAGTAAATGATATTAAAAATGATGCTAATGCAAGTTTAGAAAAAAAAGAAAATGGTTATATTATTAAAAGTTCCGTAAATTATCCTAATAATGAGGAATTAAAATATCAAAAAATATATTTTGATAAGGATATGAATATAAACAAAGTCGAAGTTTTTAATGATGAAGATATAGTAAAAATTAAAGTTGTTTTTAAATCTGTAGATTTAAAAGCTAAATTAAGTGAAGATGATTTTGTTTTAGATGATTTAATTGATACAGAAACTAATAATTCTGCAAATGATGATAAAAATACAAACTGTTCAGGCGAAACTTGCGATGAATCAAGTGAAAGCAATATTTGTGAAAATAACAATTGCGATGAACAAACAACTGGAACTTTAGATAGCATTATATATCCATTATACATACCATCTAATACACATTTAAGTAGTTCGGAAAATGTTGCAACAGAAACAGGTGAAAGAGTTATTTTAACTTTTAGTGGAGAAAAAAACTTTGTAATAGTTGAAGAATTAGCTAGTGTTAGTAGTGATTTTGAAGTTATTCCTGTATTTGGAGATCCATTAATTTTAAATGATACTGTTGGAGCTTTAAGTTCTAATTCGATTAGTTGGCATGCAGATAACATTAGTTATTATCTTGTAAGTAGTGATTTATCAACTAATGAAATGATAAGTGTTGCCAGATCATTAGGAAATACCACTTCAGTAATGTCTACTAAATAAATATATAGACTTCCAATTTAGGAAGTTTTTTATTTGAAGTTTAATAGCTTGAAATAAAACGTTAATTTATGTATAATAAAATTTAAGGAGGACAACATGTCAAATAAAGTAAAATTAAATGATAAAAAAAGAAAAAAAGTAAAATTTAATGGAGATAAATATATAAGCGAGGATTCTAAAGAAATTAGGAACTTTTTAATTATTTTATTTAGTATAATTATTATAGTATTAATTATATATGGAGTTTCGAGATATTTTATAAAAGATGAAGATACTAATACTGAAGACACAATTACTGAAGGTACTATTGATTATGATAAAGTAAGTGTTGGAACAATGTTAAATCGTCATTATGATGAATATTATGTTGCAATATATGACGAAGAAAATCCTAAAGCAGTACTATATTCAGCAATTATAACTAATTACCTAAATAACAAAGATGTTACTAAAGTATTTTTTTGTGATTTAGGTAATAAATTAAATAGTAAATATTATGTAGGTTCGGATGGTGTTAGTAACCCACAAGCTCAAAATATAAATGAATTTGCCTTTGGAGATTTAACTTTAATAAAGGTTAAGGATGGAAAGGTAATTAAATATCTTGAAGATTTTGAAAAGATAAAAGAAGAGTTGACATTTTAAAATAATGTTATAACTTTTCTTTTTTTTTGGTTCGTGCTAAAATAAAATTGGTGATAATATGAAAAGCAATAAAGGCTTTAATTTAGTAAGTGTTATTATAATAATTTGTATTACATCAATAATTTCAGGGATTACAACAGGTATCATTGCTACAAATAGTTATAAAAGCTCTACTGGAATAAGTTATAATGATTTATTAAATGATCAAGAATTAAATGATTTTTTAGAAGTATATTCCTCAATATTAAGTAATTATTATGAGGATGTTAATAAAGAAGAAATGTTAGATAGTGCTGTTGATGCCATGCTAAATTATTTGGGAGATACTTATACTTCGTATTTGAATAGTCAAGAAAGAGAAGCTTTGGAAGAAAGACTTAAAGGAACATATGAAGGAATAGGTATTAAAATTAGTGGGAATAGTGTTTATAGTGTAATTGATGATTCTCCTGCACAAAAAGCAGGAATTTTAGCTGGTGATATTATAGTAAAAGTAAATGATACAGATGTTACTGAAAAAAGTGGTGATGAAATTTCTAACTTAATAAAAAAAAGTGGAAAAGATAAAGTTGAATTAGTTATACATAGAAATGAAACAGAATTGCATTTTAGCTTAAATGTTGTGGATAATGTAATTTCTCCCGCAATAAATTATAAAATGTTAGACAATAGCATAGGATATATTCAAATGGAATTATTTTCAAAAACTTTAAGCAGTCAAGTGGAAAAGGCAATTGCTAATTTAAAAAATCAAGGAATGCAGAAATTAATAATTGATTTAAGGGATAATACAGGTGGATATTTGGAGAGTGCAGAAGAAACTGCTAATTTATTTTTAGATAAAGGTATGCTTATATATTCTCTAGAGGATAAAGATGATAAGGAAGACTATTACGATAAAACAAGTGCTAGTACAGATTTTCCAATTGTTATATTGATAAATGGAACATCAGCATCAGCATCGGAAATATTGGCTGCTGCTTTAAAAGATAGCTATGGTGCTATTTTAGTAGGAGAAAAAAGTTATGGTAAGGGTAAAGTGCAACAAACATATCAACTTAGCGATGGTAGTATGGCTAAATTGACATCTGCAAAATGGCTAAGGCCTAATGGAAAATGTATTGACGGTGTTGGATTAATCCCAGATTATGAAGTGTCACTAATGCAAAATGATAATGGTGATGGTAGTTCAGAAATAATAGATACTCAACTATCTAAAGCTATTGAAGTAATAAATACAATGATAAATAATTGATGTGTAAAAAAACCTAAATTTTGATATTAAATCGCTTCTATGCCTAAGAAACGCATTTAATACCATTTTACTTTAGGTTTTTTTATTATACAGGTAATTTCAGAACGTATTTTTGATATTTTATTAAAAATAGTGTATAATTTAATTTAACGAGGATAAATATGAAAATAGGCGATAAATACAAGATTCATTGTTATAAGCATAATGGCAAAATATATCAAGCAAGTGAAGAAGCAGTTATATTAGATATATTTGATGATTATATTGTTTGTGGAAATTATATGGTAACTGTTACAGAAACAGATGGTAGAAGTTATCAAACTAAAGAATTAGCAATAATTTATTTTTATAAGCATAATTGGTTTAATGTAATAGCTCAATTAAAAAAATATGGTTTATTTTATTATTGTAATATTGCAACTCCATTTGTAATTGATGGCAATGTGATAAAATATATAGATTATGATTTAGATTTACGAGTTTTTCCAGATGGAGGATATAAAATTTTAGATAACAACGAATATAACTTTCATAAAAAAATTATGAATTATCCAGATGAAATTGATATAATTGTAAAAAAAGAATTACGTAAATTAATAGAGATGAAAAAACATGGACTTGGCCCATTTGATAAAAACAAGATAGAAGAGTATCATAAAAAATATAATGAATTAAAAAATTATGGAATTATATAGCTAAAAAAGACATATAATATATAGAAATTGTCAATAAAATAAACATTTTTTTATAAAAAAATAAAAAATTGCAAGAAAAATTAAAAAAATTGAAAATTTTTGTTGACAACTTCAAATTAGTTTGATATATTACTAATGCACAGACAAAAAGGAGTGCGAATGATCTTTGAAAACTGAGTAAAAAAGTCAATTTTGAGTAGCTTTGATTAAACTTAAAATTTAGATTTAATTTATAAATCTTTTTTATTGAGAGTTTGATCCTGGCTCAGGATGAACGCTGGCGGCATGCCTAAGACATGCAAGTCGTACGAAGGAGC
>CALVVG010000037.1 GCA_944363795.1 uncultured Bacilli bacterium
TTTGGCTTATTTTAACGTCTTCATTGACGGTTTTTATCATGGGCAAAATTTATATTTTTATTTTCAACCTTTCTCTTTTTAATGTTTCTTCTGGAAACTCGGTATGTTCAATACCACCACCCGGTAGATCTAATTTTCCTTTGTACCCTCCTCTAGCTTTTCTTACAAGAGCTATTTTATTATCTTTAATAATGATACCATATGCTCCTACATGAGTTTTAACAATTGTTTCCATTATTTCTTCATCCTTTCTTTTACTATTTTAACATAAATACAAGCGAGATGGCAGTAATATTTCATTTATGTGTGTACGTGGAACTAAGGGTAAGGCAGGGAACTTCAACTATTTTTATTGCCTAAAAATCAAAATTGACAGATTATTGTTTCAACAATACAAAATAAATAAAAATAATTTGTAATAAAATATACTATTTTAAATATTATTATACATTTAAAAAACTCTTAAAATTTTAATTTTAAGAGTCAAGTATTTCTTTAAAAATTATTAATTTTTCTTTTTTCTAGTAAGAGTAATTAGAGGTACTAGATACTCATTTTCAGTTAAACCTGAATGATTAGATAATATTTTTTTTCCATATCTTCTGTATTTAAGATTCTTATCACTTATAGCTATTGCAATAAAATTTCCTAGACAAGATTTAAACATATTGTGATTATTACCTAATCCAAAAAGCTGAAGTGATAAAATGTTTTCTTGCTTTAATAGTATAAAGTTTGAACCAAATTTTTTTCAAATTCAGTTTTAAAGTAATCAATTTTATCTTCTTTAACAAATAGCATACACGCTCTAGAGTCTATTGAAGTTGTCTGAGATAAACAATTAAAAAGATTAGGGTAATCTTCAAGATAAATATAACTTGAGTTCGTTAATCCATGATCAGCAGTTATAAGTATCAGATTATCATTTAAACTATTGTATAAATATTTTATTGTTTTTTCTATCAACTTCAAATTCTCTTGTGTTTCAAAAGATTCCGTTCCTGTTTTATGAATAATTGAATAAGGATTTTCGTAATAAGCGTAAATAAAATTTCTCTCATCGTTATCACATAATTGTATAATTTTTTCACACATATCATCTAATCCATTATAATGAGTTCCGGCATAAGGTGATAGATAAGTTGCATTAAATATTGTTTGTGCATTAATTAAATCGAAGATAGTAGTATAAGGGAAATACTTCATACCTATATTTTCAGAAAATAAATTTTTCGTATCTTTCTCTGTATTTAAAAACAAAGTTACAACTTTATCAATAGGTTTGATATAATTATCCCATCCAAGCCAACAATGTTGATTTGGATATAATCCAGTAATAATAGAAGTGGTGGCGGCTGTTGTAGTGGTTGGAAAAACAGAATATAATGTCTTCTTTATATTGCTAAATAATAAAGGACAGCTTTTTGAATATGTTTTAAGTAAATTCATGCCCATTCCATCACATAAAATCAAAATAACATTTTTAGGCTGATTTCTTAACAAAATTTCATCTATCTCAAAATTAGAGTCGTTGATAGCTTTTAAGCCAAAATATTTTAATATGGAATTTGGAATTCCAACTATCGATTCTTTATAGTTTATAAACATCTATCTGTAAAATTTTTCAAATGCTCTTTTTCTGACTAAATGATTTGTTAAGTCTATATTTTTAATGCACTCATCAATAGAACTTTCTAAAATGTTACAAGTTACTTTTCCAGCATTATCTTTTAAATCTCCATTTGAAAAAATGCTGAAATATGTAGTTTTAAATTCTTCAAAATCATTAAAATCTACCTGAGTATCCGTTATAGGCATTTTTTTAATTATTTCTGTTAGATTTAAATATTCTTGATCACTTATGTTAAATTCTTCTTGATTATCAACAGCTTTATATGTTATTGGATAATATCTAAAAATTTTCCATCTTTTAATATCATAATGTTTCAAAATTTTCCAAATTAGTGGGATATGATTGAAATTTTGCTTAGTAGCCACTGTATTTACTTTTAAGTTAATTTTGCCATTAAATCTACTTAAATTTTTAATTGCTTTTATTAAATGTTCTTTGCCTCTACCTACTTTTATATGATATTCTTCATTAGGCGATTCAATATCAAAAGTAATCCAGTCAAATAAAGAAATAATTATTTCTGACATCTTATCATTTATAAGCAGTCCATTTGTAGTCAATGAAAGTAAAATGCTTGGCTTTTTTTCTCTAATATATCTTGCAAGTTCAAATAGTCCTTCATATAATAATGGCTCGCCACCTGCAAAAGTGATTTTTTCTACTCCATGTTCAATTAATTTATCAGCAATTTTTTTGTTATCTTCTAGTGATAAATCTTCTGATAATGTTCTATAGCAGAACGTGCAGTTTTCATTACATTTTTCAGTAATGTTCCAACATACAGAATAAATTTTATTCATTTTTCCTCCTTTATTCTGAATATTTTACTATAATATTGCAATTTGTCAAGTTAAGATTTATAATAATAGTGATTTGGGGGATTTTTATGATAGGACTAAAAACTGATATGGTAGAATTACTTCCATATGATTATACTTGGAAAGATGAATTTCAAAAAATGAAAAAAGATATTGAAATGGCATTAAATGGTTATACTTTCGATATTCAACATGTTGGTAGCACTTCAATTGAGGGATGCCCAGCAAAACCAGTTATTGATATTAATATTGGTATTGAGTCGTTAGAATATGGAAATCAATTAGTTCCTTTGTTAATAAATATAGGTTATATTTATAAAGGCGATGATGGTATACCTGGAAGACACTATTTTAAAAAACAAGAAAATGGTGTTACTGTATCTCATATTCATATGTGTCCAATAGGTGGCGAAATTTGGAAAAATCAAATTTTGTTTAGAGATTATATGCGAGAACATCCCGAACAACTACAAGAATACATAGACTTAAAAAGAAAATTAGCTATTTTATATCCTACAGATCGTGCTAGCTATTCTTTAGGTAAGAAAAATTTTATTGAAAATATTTTGGTAGAAGCAGAAGCTTTAAAAAGAAGCAGAAAAAATAGGAGGTTATATATATGAATTCTGATATAACATTTGAAAGTGAAAATATGGTTTTTAATTTTCGAGTAGCTACTGTTATTAAAAATGGTGATAAAATATTGGTACAGAAAGATGATCGGGTTTCTCATGTTACTTTACCTGGTGGAAGATGTTCTTTAGGTGAGGATACTACTGAAACTTCTGTAAGAGAATTTAAAGAAGAAACTGACATTAATAGCTTATTTGTAAAATCACTAGGTATGATAGAAAATTTTTTCGTATCCTCTTTTAATGGAAAAAAATATCATGAAATTTTAATGATTAATGAAATAAAATTTGTTGATCATAATTTATATTCTATGAAGGAAATTCCAAATATTGAAGAAAAGAAAAAAGAGCATTTAAAATTTGTTTGGATGACTCAAGAAGAATTGAAAAATTCCAATTTCAAGCCAAGCATAATTTTAGAAATAATTAATAATGATGGCTTTACTCATTTAATTAATAAGGATTAAATGAGTTTTTTAATTTTATGGTGTACTTTTTATTACTTTTGTTATAAGATCCTGACTTTGACAGTTTTAAGAAAGCAAAAACTCTCTAGCCCTTATTTTGTAAGGACAAAGAGAGTTTTTAAATG
>CALVVG010000038.1 GCA_944363795.1 uncultured Bacilli bacterium
GCCGAGAGAGAACTGCTGACAGAGTTTGGCTACCCGACACAGCGATTTGTGCACCCTCCGAAAAGACAGGAGGGTATTATGGGCTTTTCAAAGAATTATAAGACCAAAAATAAGAAATAAATGTCGTTTCGGTCGCGAAACATTGAAGAAACGATTAAAAATGTTATGATAAATATATGATCGAATGGGAGGCGTAAATGTCTGAATTTTCTCGAAAAAAAGTGATTTTATTAATAGTTGGAATTTGTATAATGTGTAATTTGTTGGCGGCTTGTTCTATGATTCCTGACAAAAACGTTAAGGCAGGGGAAACGCCGACGCGACCACAATATTTACAACCCCAAAATATACATCAATTAGGTCAAATTGGAACACTTGGTAATCCTACCTCACGTAATGAGAAACAGGTTGGGGCAGAATATGTGATTGAAACAGCAACTCTCTATGAAAATCCGGAAGCTGCGGGCATTGATACAAATCAAGTTATAAAAAATTCAGAAGTTTGCTATGATTTTTCAACGGGCACCCCATATACTCCGGATTTTTCAAAAACATGGTTTTTACTTTGCGACGTTTCCATTAAAAACATAAGTTTAGAATATATGAATATAACAGCCCTTAGTCTTGTATATCTTCCGGGTGAAAAAGAAGAATTGAAACAAACAGGGCTTCCAGCATTCTTTTCTAAACCTCAAGAGGTAGAAGATGAAACGGATTATTACAACTTTAATTTACCGGTGAACAAAAGTGTTGACGTAAAAATTGGCTGGTGGATAGATATGGAGCAATGTGAAAAAGAGAATTTATATCTAATGCTTAATTATGGCGGAGACAAGGAGTTTCAACAGTATTGGGAACTTGGATTGTAGGAGAAAAGGTAATGTTAAAAAATGTAGTGAAGTTAGAGACACATAAAGCATTGAGAAATAAATTTTTTTATCTTTCACTAATCGTGGGATGTGCAATTACCTTCCTGGCTTTTCTTTATGATTTGAATATCTATAGAATAGATCTTTCTAACACGCAGGGAGAAGGGATAAACCCGATGTATGCAGCTGCCAGTTTGTTTAATCTTTGGATTGGTGGAGAGCCCTTTTCGCTTGGATCAACTATATATTTTTTTATATTTCCATTACTGGTTACTATTCCCTATGGATGGTCATACTGTGAGGAAAAGAACAATGGATACAATCGTGTAATGACCGTTAATGCAGGGAGCAGAAATTATTTGTTTGCAAAGTATATTGCTGCTTTTTGGTCAGGGGCACTTGCAATGGTAGTGCCATTGCTATTTAATTTCTTTATTTCTTCACTTTTTTTTCCAGCTGTTTTACCAGAACCAATATATTGTACAACAAATGGCATTTTTTATGACTCATTGATGTCGACGATTTACTATTCGATGCCATTGCTATATGTATTTGTTTATCTTTTAATCGATTTTATTTTTGGGGGATTAATTGCATGTATGAGTTTTGCCATTGCATGTTTTGTAAAATATCGTATTATAGCAGTTATCCTGCCCTTCTTTTTACTTTTGGGTTTTCATTATATACGACAGTTCCTTTATATTTCACCAGAGATACGATATAAAGAAATTTCCCCGCTATATTTTTTACGTCCGGTACAAGTTGTATACCGTGCATCGTGGATAGTGATTTTGATTGAAATGATTGTTTTGCTTTTGGCTACAGCTTTTTTGGTATTAATAAGGGAACGTAAACATGAAATTTATTAAATATTTACGATTTGATATATGTCAAGGAATTTTGAGAAACCCAATGTTAATGATCTCACCAATAGCTATTGCATTTATAATATTCATTGATTTCTTTGCAAAAGCGAATCGATTTATAGCCTTTGATATTATGGATGAGGCGGTTAGTTTTGGGGATTATCTTTTTTATCTATATGGAGGAATGAAAGAATTTATTCCGGACTATGAAATGGGATTTCAGCTTCCGATTGTTTGGATTTTGGTGTTTTTTGTTTTGCCATTTATTCTGCTTAATTATCCGTTGAAAGATATGAATGGGATTGGCCAGCAAATACTGATTCGATCAACGAAAAAAATATTTTGGTGGCTCTCAAAATGCTGTTGGACTATTTTAGGCACATTAGTTTACCATTTAATTATGCAGATGACAGGACTAGTGATGTGTTCTATTTTTCGGCTGGATATTACATACAGTATTCATATGGATTTTGTAAAAGCGGCTTTTGAGGTGGGACATCAGGAAGTCTGTAATATTTCAGGGTTATTTATCTCTACGGTTATTCTACCTATATTCGTTTCTGTTAGTATCAATATGCTCCAAATGACGTTGTCGCTATTTATTAAACCAATGTTCAGTTTCCTTTTTATCGCCATAATGCTTTTGTCATCTGCATATTTGTTATCGCCGTTATTGATAGGAAATTATGCCATGATATTTCGATATACATGGATATTGAAAAATGGTGTTTCTGTAGAAACAGGTTATAAAATCTCTTTCATCCTATTGTTTATATCAATGGGGGTAGGCACTATAAAATTTCGTTTTTATGATGTGTTGGAGAATGGACAGGGAGAAAGCTAAGCGTGTTAAAAGAAATTAGAGCTAGTAGAACGAGCTAGTGAAAGGATGAGGAGCTTGTTAAAAAAAGAAAGGGAAGAGGAAAGGAATGACTCAAATAAAAGTCCATAATGTGACAAAACGAATCAAATGTAATTTGGTTCTTGAAGCAGTTACATTAGAAATGCATGAGGGAAAAGTTTATGGTTTACAAGGAATCAATGGATCTGGAAAAACAGCTTTAC
>CALVVG010000039.1 GCA_944363795.1 uncultured Bacilli bacterium
AAAGGGCAGCCACTGCCCGAGACAGGGATCGCTCATCTTCAGCCAATAGTATGCGCATGCTATCTTAATCCTTTCTGCTCATCTTTTTGAAGCTAGCATATCGCCGCTGCCTTAACCTTAATTAAAATATAACACAGTGCGCGCAGGCTGTCACTGATGTCACGGCAAACGTGACCGCGGTCTGGGTCAACACGGCACCTGCTTGGGGAACCGAATTTGAAAAACATGCAAAAGTCGCTCCAATTAAACTCCAATTATGGTTTGGTTCTTACACTTACTTTACGATATCCAAACAAGGAGGCCCTACCTGTGAAGAACCAGATGACCTTTCAGCGATACGAATTCAAATATTTGATGGATTTCCGCCAACTGCAAGCCGTACTGGCCGCTATGGCTCCTCATATGGTACCGGATGAGTACAGCCACAGCTCCATCCGCAACCTTTATCTGGACACGCCGGATTACCGGCTGATCCGCCGCAGTCTTGAGAAGCCCGTCTACAAAGAGAAGCTCCGCGTGCGCAGCTATGGCCAAGCTGGAGAACACGAGCCGGTATTTGTGGAGCTGAAAAAGAAATACCTTTCCGTGGTGTACAAGCGCCGCATCTCCATCCCACAGGATCAGGCGATGGCGTGCATTGACAGGCTGCAACCCTGGCAGGACAGTCAGATCGGCAGAGAGCTGGCCTACACCATGGACTTTTATCAGTTCCTGCGCCCGGCGGTGTTCCTCTCCTACGAGCGGGACTCCTTCCGGGGAGTGGAGGACGAGGAACTTCGGGCGACCTTTGATACCGAGATCCGATACCGGCAGGAGGAGCTTACGCTGGACTCTGATACTTGGGGTACTCCAATCCTGCCGCACGGCCAAGTGCTTATGGAATTGAAAGTGGCCGGAGGACTTCCCCTGTGAATGGCCCATGTTCTGTCGGAGCAGGGGATTTTCAAAACATCTTTTTCTAAATACGGCGCTGCCTATCAAGATATCATGCGTACTGGACAGAGGGGAGAACGAAAATATGCTTGACACTGTATTTCGCGGGCTGTTTGACACCGCTTTGACCGATACCATCAGCCTCTGGAACTTCCTTCTCTGCGTAGGTGTCTCCCTGGTTCTGGGGCTTCTGCTTTGCGCCATGACCGGCTGGCAGTCCCGCAGCAGCCGCAGCCTCACCATTACACTGGCCCTGCTGCCAGCGGTGGTCTGCGTGGTCATCATGATGGTCAACGGCAATGTGGGTACGGGTGTGGCAGTGGCCGGGGCCTTCAGCCTGGTGCGTTTTCGCTCCGCCCCCGGCACCGCCCGGGAGATATCCGCCATCTTTGTGGCCATGGGTACCGGACTCATCACGGGCATGGGGTATCTGGCCTATGCCACCCTGTTTGCCCTGATTCTCGGCTTGGCCACCATGGTATACACCGCTTTTGGCCTCCGCCCCCGGAACGGTGGCCCCGTCTGCCGCACCCTGCACATCACCATTCCCGAGGATCTGGACTATATTGGCGTCTTTGAGCCGGTGCTGGATCAGTTTACCCAGCAGTACAGCCTCACCTAGGTGAAAACCACCAATATGAGAAGTTTGTTCAAGCTAACTTATGACGTGACCATAAAAGACGCGGCCATGGAAAAGAAATTTATCGACCAACTGCGGCTGCGCAACGGCAATCTGGAGATCTCTCTGGGGCACCAGGACAACGCCGTGGCCACTCTGTAAAAAAGGAGATCATAACGATGAAACAAACAAAGCGCGGACTCACCGCAATTTCGCTGTGTGTCCTGTTGGTTCTCAGCGGCTGTGGAGCGCAAAGCACCGCGGAGGATTCTTCCAATACAGAGGCCGTTTCCTCTGAGAACATGACTGCCACCACAGTATCCGCTGTCGACACTTCCGGAGTGTTCAGCGACCGGGATCTGGCGGGAACCTATGATGAGAGCGAAGCCATCGCCATCCAGCTCAACGGGGACAGCGCTTCCTGCGATTCGAATTCCGTCACCATTGACGGCAGTACCATCACCATTACAGCCGAGGGGGTCTACCTGCTCTCCGGCACCCTCACCGACGGCCAGATCATTGTCAATGCCGGCGATACCGATAAGGTACAGCTGGTGCTGGCGGGAGTGGACATCACCAGCAGTACATCCGCTGCTATCTACGCCCTGGAGGCGGACAAAGTGTTCCTCACCCTGGCGGAGGGCACGGAGAATACCCTGACCAACGGCGGGGAGTACGTGGCCATCGACGAAAATAACATCGACGCCGTCGTTTTCGCCAAGACTGACCTGACCCTCAACGGCCCCGGCAGCCTGACCATTAACGCCCAGGCCGGTCACGGAGTCGTGTCCAAGGATGATCTGGTCATTACCGGCGGGAGCTACACCATCACCGCCGCCAGCCACGGCCTGTCCGGAAAAGACAGCATCGCCATCGCAGACGGCACCTTTGCCATCACCTCTGGCAAGGATGGTATCCATTCGGAGAACAGCGACGATACTTCCCTGGGCTGGCTCTATATCAGGGATGGCAGCTTCACCATCACCGCCCAGGGGGATG
>CALVVG010000040.1 GCA_944363795.1 uncultured Bacilli bacterium
CTTACTGGTGAAATTTTTGACTATCAAAGATTTGAAAATCTGATGAATAAAAATTTTAAATCTCATAAAAATATTCAAAATACTCCAGAAGAGATGATTTCTTATTTAACTAATTTAGGTTACAACATTACTTTGCAGAATACCTAATAACAGTTTACTATTTTCAAAGATCAACTTATTTTATAGTCTTCATTGACTATTAAGTTCAAAAAAATTTTGCTGTTTTTGAACTACTTTTTCGTGTCGTAATTTAATTATTATTTTTCAACCTTCCTCCTAATTAATTATTATTAGAAACATTTAAAATAATTCCTATGCTAATCAAAGATACTAATAAACTAGATCCTCCATAAGATAAAAATGGTAATGTAACACCTGTAACTGGTATTAAACCAATTACAACAGATAAGTTTAAAAGTGATTGAATTATTATTCCAAATCCTAAACCAAAAGAAAGATATTTTTTAAATAAATTACTTTGTCTTAGAGATATTTTAATTATTCGATAAAAAATAAAAATTAAAAAAGAAGTAACAATTAATATACCTAAAAATCCAAATTCTTCAGAAATAATAGAAAAAATAAAATCTGTTTGTGGTTCTGGTAAATAAAATTGTTTTTGACGACTATTTAAAAAGCCCTGTCCTAATAAACCTCCTGGTCCAATTGCATAAAGAGATTGAATTATTTGATAGCCAGCACCTAAAGGATCGACCCAAGGATTTAAAAAAGAAACTATTCTTTGCATTCTATATGGTGCAACAATTATCAAACCTACTACACCTAATAATCCAAGCATTCCAGTTTTAACAAAAAAAGAAATTTTTACTCCCGAAATAAAAATCATTACTACTAATGTTAAAACAATTACCATAGCAGTTCCAAAATCAGGTTCTAACAAAATTAATCCAAAAAATACACCTATTACTAAAAGAATTGGAAAAACACCCTTTTTTATATTTTTAATTATTCTTTGATTATTAGCTAAATATTTAGAAACATATATAATTAATCCTATTTTAGCAAATTCACTTGGTTGAATGCCTAAACCACCAATTCCAAACCAACTTCTACTTCCATTACGAATAGTACCTACACCAGGTATTAAAACTAAAACTAATAAAATAAAACTAATAAAAAGTATTAAATTTGCTTTTTTATAAAAAATATTAATATCTATTTTAGAAATTACAAACATAATTACTAAGCCAATTATAAAAAAAACTGTTTGGGCTTTAACAAATTTAAAAGCATCATTATATTTATATTCTGCCCAAATGCTACTAGCAGAATATATCATAACAATTCCAAAAATGGCAATTATTATAACTGCTATAAGCAACTTTTTATCATATTTTTTAGTCATAATATTCCCCCATTTAATAAATATTAAATAATGACAAAAAAAATACGTTTAAAACGTATTATAACCATACACCATAGACTATTGCAGCCATGGCTAAAATAAAACCTACTACCCAAAACATTTTAATAATATCTTGTTCGGCCCATCCTAATTCTTCAAAATGATGATGCAATGGAGCTTTTAAAAATATTTTTTTATTAAACTGTCTAATTGAAATAATTTGTATTAAACTGCTCAAAGTTTCAATAACAAAAACTCCCCCAATTAAAACTAATGAAAGTTCATGCCTAGAAACAACTGCTACACTAGCTAATGCTCCACCTAACGCTAAAGAACCTAAATCACCCATAAAAATACGAGCAGGATGAGTATTAAAAACTAAAAATCCTATTAATGCTCCAGTTAACAAAAAACAAAATATAGCTATTTCTTGATATCCTTCTAACCATCCAGCATTCCATGTTATAATGCCATACGCAAAAAACGCTATAGCTGAAAGCCCAGCAGCTAAACCATCTAATCCATCTGTAATATTTACCGCATTAGTAGTACCCACTAATAAAAATAAAATAAACAAGCCAAACATCCAACCTAGTGGAATATAAATATTTAAAAATGACAAGCTTAAAGTTGGCTCTCCGCCGCCTTTCATAAATAAGTAAAAAAATACAAGTGCAATAATCATTTGAATTAAAAATTTAGTTACCAAACTTATACCATTATTATTATGGTATTTAATTTTTAAAAAATCATCTAAAAAACCTAATACAGCATATGCCAGAAAAACAAATACTACTATTATTAAATTATAACTAATATTAATACTACCCTTTAAATAAAGCAATATTAACGAAATTATAACTGGCAATATAAAAATTACGCCTCCCATGGTTGGTGTGCCTTCTTTTTTTAAATGACGTTTAGAAATTAATTTACTAACAGATTGGCCAAAATGTAATTTGTTAAATAAAGGAATTACAAATAAACCTGTAATTAGAGATAATACAAATCCTAACATTAAAGCCATAGCAGCTTTGGCAAGAATTAACATAATTTCACCTCTTCTTATATAATTATACTATATATTTTATTTGCAAAATTACATCTAAATAATATTTTTACATCATTTGACATTAATTCAACATCAGAACTATTGTTCCACCATCCTTAGCATACATTCCGCCATTTGGAGTCTGATAAATTACTGTATTACCATTACCACTATACTCGATATTAAAACCTTTTAATGCTTTTTTGGCTTCTTCCAAAGTAAACCCAGTAACATCAGGAACAATTACATATTTAGTATCTAACCAAGTATATTCTTTCGGTATACCCTCAGTATCAGGTTTTATATTCAATATATCTATAGCACTCAAAAATATATTTCGAGCAATTGGCGCAGCAACTGTTCCACCATATTGAACTACATTTTTAGGGTTTTGAACAGCAACATAAACTACTACTTCAGGATCATCTGCAGGCATAAAACCTATGAATGATAAAATATATTTTGAAGCAGAATAAACTCCATTTTCAACTGTTTGAGCAGTACCTGTTTTACCACCAATTCGATAGTTTTCTATATAAGCATTATGGCCACTGCCTTTAGCTACAACACTTTCTAGTGCATATCTTACCAGTTCTGATGTTTCACTATTAATAACATTTCTTATAGCATGTGGAGAAATACTTTTAACAATAGTATCTGTTTCTGATTCTAAAAAATTTTTAACTATATATGGAGTATATAATGTCCCACCATTTACAACAGCACTAACAGCTCTTACTTGTTGAATAGGTGTAACACTTATACCTTGCCCAAAAGATGTTGTTGCTAGTTCGACGTTACCCATTTTAGAAGTATCAAATAAAATACCTGAGCCTTCACCATTTAAATCGATGCCAGTTTTGCTACCAAAGCCAAAATTATTGATATAATCCATTAAAGTATCTTTACCAAGTTTAAGACCGAGGTTAACAAAACCAGGATTGCTTTGTGTCAACACAGCAACACTTTAGAGCCGAAGTTTGCCTTGCACAAGCAAGGTTTTTGGCTGTCAAAC
>CALVVG010000041.1 GCA_944363795.1 uncultured Bacilli bacterium
GGCATCTGCGGCGACCTGTTCAAGGTCACCCCCATGCTCACGGAGGCCATCCGCGCCGCCAAGGCCGCGAAGTAATCCCGAAAACGTCCAGTGAATGGACGATTGAAAGACACCGCCCTGCCGGAATACCTTCCGGCAGGGAACGGTTGTCTTGTAAAGCTGTGAAGAAAGTGGTATACCTGAATGGGAGACTGAGTTCGACAAGAAATTTAAAAGATTTGTCGGCAGAATGGAGCGCCATCCATTCCATGCCCCCACAGTCCTGAAAAGAAATTGGGGAGACCACATTTCTTTAGTACAAGGAGGATTATTATGAGCAAAAAGTACGTTGTTATGGACGGAAATACTGCTGCGGCTCATGTGGCATATGCCTTTACAGAAGTCGCAGCCATTTATCCCATCACGCCGTCCTCTCCCATGGCCGAGAAGGTGGACGAGTGGTCCGCCAAGGGCAGAAAGAATCTGTTCGGCTCTACCGTGGATGTCATCCAGATGCAGTCTGAGGCTGGTGCCGCCGGTACCTGCCACGGCTCCCTGCAGGCTGGCGCCCTGACCACCACCTTCACCTCTTCCCAGGGCCTGATGCTGATGATCCCGGCCATGTATGCCATGGGCGGTCAGTTCCTGCCCAGCGTGATGCATATCGCTTCCCGCGTGGTGACCTCCAACCACCACTCCATCTTCGGTGATCACACCGACTTCATGACCTGCCGTATGACCGGCTATGGCATGCTGATGTCCTCCTCTCCCCAAGAGGCGATGGACCTGGGCGCTGTGGCGCACCTGTCCGCCATCAGCGGCAAGTATGCCTTCATGCACTGCTTCGACGGTTTCCGGACCTCTCACGAGATGCAGCGCATCGAGGCTCTGGACTATGAAGACCTGCGCGGCCTGGTGGACTATGAGGCCCTGAAGGATTTCCGCCGTCATGCTCTGAACCCCGAGCATCCCACCAACCGCGGCAACAACGTCAACCCCGACGTGTACTTCCAGTGCAAGGAAGGCGCCAACGAGAAGGCTGCCGCCATGCCGGACATTGTCCAGCACTACATGGACGAGATCAACAAGCTCACCGGCCGGGATTATAAGCTGTTCAACTACTACGGCGCTCCCGATGCCGAAGAGGTCATTGTGGTGATGTGCTCTGCCTCCGAGGCTGTCAAGGAGACTGTGGATTACCTCAACGCCAACGGCCGCAAGGTGGGCCTGGTGCAGATCCATCTGTATCGTCCCTTCTCCGTCAAGCACTTTGTTGCTGCGATTCCTGCTACCTGCAAGAAGATCGCTGTTCTGGACCGCAACAAGGAGACCGGCTCCGTGGGCGAGCCTGTGTACCTGGATGTGGTCACCGCTCTGAACCAGGCCGGCAGAACCGACATCAAGGTTGTGGGCGGTCGCTATGGTCTGAGCTCCAAGGATACCACGCCCGGCCAGTTTATCGCCGTGTATGATAACCTCAAGCAGGAGACTCCCAAGAACAACTTCACCATCGGCATCATCGATGACGTCACTCACACCTCCCTGGACTACAAGGAAGTGGAGCTGCCTCATCCCGGCGAGGTTTCCTGCAAGCTGTGGGGCCTGGGCGGCGACGGTACCGTCGGCGCCAACAAGAACGCCATCTCCACCATCGGTCTGGTTGCCAACAAGTATGCTCAGGCGTACTTCTCCTATGACTCCATGAAGTCCGGCGGCCTGACCCAGTCTCACCTGCGCTTCGGCGATCAGCCCATCCGCTCCACCTATCTGGTGTCCTCCGCGGACTTCATCGCCGTGCATGCTCCTACTTATGTCAACAAGTATGATACCACTGAGGACCTGAAGGAAGGCGGCATCTATCTGCTCAACTGCCCCTGGAGCGTGGAGGAGCTGGAGACCCGTCTGCCCGGCAAGATGAAGCGCGATCTGGCCCGCAAGCATGCGCAGTTCTACATCATCGACGCTTCCAAGCTGGCCGTGTCCGTGGGCCTGGGCGCCAACCGGACCAACAGCATCCTGCAGGCTGCCTTCTTTGCCCTGACCAAGGTCATTCCTCTGGATATGGCCGTGGAGGACATGAAGAAGAACAACTACAACTCCTACTTCAAGAAGGCAGGCCAGAGCATCGTCGACAAGAACAACGCCGCTGTGGATGCCGGTATTTCCGCTGCCGTGAAGGTGGAGATCCCCGAGAGCTGGGCCAACGCCGAGGACACCCCGGTTGTGGAGCCCAAGAACGCCACTCCCTTCGTCAAGGACATCGTTCTGCCCATGGATCGTCAGCAGGGCGACAAGCTGCCCGTGTCCGTGTTCCAGAAGCACGGCGTGCTGGACGGCACCTGGGAGAACGGCACTTCCGCTTATTCCAAGCGCGGTGTTGCCACCAAGGTTCCCAAGTGGAACGCTGAGAGCTGCATCCAGTGCAACCGCTGCTCCATGGCTTGCCCCCATGCGGCCATCCGCCCCGTGCTGCTGAGCGAAGCTGAGAAGGCCGAGGTGCCCGCTTCCTTCGCTACCGTGCCCGCCAAGGGCCTGGGCAAGGATGCGCCCGCTTATTCCTTCCGGATGCAGATTTCTCCCTATGACTGCCTGGGCTGCGGCGTGTGCCTGACCGTCTGCCCCGCCAACACCAACGAGAAGACCGCCGACGCTCTGGTCATGACTCCCTTCGAGGAGATGAAGCCCGAGCAGGAGAACTTCGACCTGGTGGCGATGAACGACAAGTACCTCAAGAAGGATATTATTTCCGACAAGAGCGTCAAGACCATGCAGTTCGCCAAGCCCTACTTCCAGTTCTCCGCTGCCTGCGCAGGCTGCGCTGAGACCACCTACATCAAGCTGGTCAGCCAGCTGGTGGGTGACCGGATGTACATCGGCAACGCAGCAGGCTGCTCCTCCGCTATCAGCGGCGGCGCTCCCATCCTGCCCTACTGCAAGGACAGCTGCGGCCATGGTCCCGCTTGGGAGCACTCCCTGTTCGAGGACAACGCTGAGTTCGCCTACGGCTTCTTCCATGCCCAGGACGCCATCCGCAAGGAGATCCTGATCCGTCTGGAGACCCTGAAGGATGCCGGCGTGGCCGTCAACGAGATTGACGACTACCAGAACAACTGGGAGGACAAGGAGAAGACCCGCGCTGTCTCCGACGCCCTGGTGGCGGCTCTGGAGAAGGCCGAGAAGACCGAGGATGTCCAGTTCGTCCTGGACAACAAGGAGTACCTGTCCAAGAAGTCCATCTGGGCTATCGGCGGCGACGGCTGGGCCTATGATATCGGCTTCGGCGGCATTGACCACGTCATGGCGCAGAACCGCGACGTGAACCTGCTGGTTCTGGATACCGAGGTGTACTCCAACACCGGCGGACAGTCCTCCAAGTCCACTCCCACCTCCGCTGTGGCGAAGTTCGCTGCCGGCGGTAAGCAGGTGGCCAAGAAGGACCTGGGCGCCATCCTGATGAGCTATGGCTATGTGTACGTG
>CALVVG010000042.1 GCA_944363795.1 uncultured Bacilli bacterium
ATACTACTTGTGGTAATGCTTTCATTATTTTTGTCATTATGTTGTCTATATCTATTTGCATATATTCTACTAATTTTTGCATCATTTCTGATAAGTCTGTTTGCATTCCTATTTTTAACATCTCTGTTTCCATTGGTTTTGATAATCCTGATTTTTCAAATGGCTCTATCCATGATGTTCCTACTAATATGTTGTTTATTGATGTTTCTATCATTGCTCTCATTACTAAATTTTTAACTACGTTTTTACTTACTTCTAATGCTTCTTGTATTCTCATTCCATTTTGTAAATTTAGAAGCATCGCTTTCATTAGTCTTGAGAAGTCTAATGCATATATCAATTGTCCAAATAATGGTGCTTTGTATTTAAAATAGTGGAAATTATATTTTCCTTTTGGCGTGTGTACATAGTATATTAATACTGCTATTACTGCGAGTACAATTCCTGCTGGTACATACCAATATGTCATTAAGTTATTTACTACTCCTTGGAACCATAATGTTGCTGCAGGTAATTTCTCTTGTGAACCTAATGATGTATATACGTTTTGAATTGCTGGTATTGCTACTATTGTTCCTACAAATAACATTACTAATAATAGTAAAAATTGTACTATATTTGGTATTAATATTGATTTTAATTTTTTGTTTAAAGCATTTGTTTCATCAAGATATTTTACGGCTTGTTGAAGTGAGTTTGTTAATGAACCTGATAATTCTCCAACTTTTATCATGTTTATATATATATATGGAAATATATCTGAATAATATTCCATAGTTGTATACATATTTTCTCCGGCTTCAACACCAGCTAATATATCTTCTAGCACGCCTTTGAATATATAGTTTTCTGTACTATCTATTATTGTTCTTAATGCATGGATATTGTTAAAGTTTGCTTTTTTTAGTAGATAAAAGTTTTGAGTAAATACAACTATATCTCTTGATGTTATTTTCTTTTGTTTTGCAAAATATGTCCTTACTCTTTGCATTGTTGATATTTCTTTCTTTTCTTTTACTACTTGTGTTGTATTTAAGTTTTTCATCATATCATCTACTACAGATATATTACGTTTTTGTTTATTTTGCTTTTGTAGTGTTACATACGGGATTTTATCTACACTTATAGGTACTAATCCATTTCTTTTTAACATAGATATTAGTGCTTGTTTAGTTGATGCTTCAACTTTATTCCTTACTACAACACCTGTTCTAGTTAGTGCTTTATAAGTATATACAGCCATTTTTTCCTCCTTGTAAATTTGTTTTCTTCCATATTGTTATTATTTCCGATTTTTTTATATATTATTTTCTCTTTTAATTTTTAATTGCATTATTGTTCTGTTTAAAATTTCTATATTTTTTTCTTCTATCTGTGCTTTAGCTTGATCTAAAGTAATTTTGTCTTCTACAAATAATTTTGCTAGTGAATTGATTAGTCCTATGCTTCCTTTTTCAAGGTTACTTTGTATAGCATCTTCTATTTCTGATACACTTATTTTTTCTTTTCTAATAATTCCTGCAACAATGTTATCTACTACCATAACTTCAGGTACTAAAACTAGTTTTCCATCTTTTCCTCTTAATAATCTTTGTGATACAACTAGTTTTAATAATGCTGATAATAGATATTTTATACTTGCTTGGTCTCTAACTTCATAGAAGTTTATCATTCTGTCTATTGTTTCTGCACAAGATTTTGTATGTAATGTTCCTATAACTAAATGTCCTGATTCTGCCATTTCTATAGCTGCTTCCATAGTTACTTTGTCACGAATCTCTCCTATTACTAGTATGTCACAGTCCTCTCTTAAGGCATTCTTTACACCATCACTAAAATATAAACTGTCTTGTCCTTTTCCTACTTCTTTTTGTACTATTAAACATTTTTTTGAATGATGTCTAAATTCTATTGGGTTTTCTAGTGTTAGAATTTTCTTATTTTCATTTTCATTAACATAGTTTATTAATGCATTTAATGTTGTTGTTTTACCAGAGTTCGTTTTACCAGTTACTAGTATAAGTCCTTGTGGTTGATACATCATTCTTCTTACTATGTCTGGAACTCCTAAATCTTCATATGCTGGTAGTTCATTTTTTATCAATCTCATTGTACAAATTGGTATATCACATGAATAAGAAATGTTTACCCTGAAACGAATTGTTTTGTATTCATATGATGTATCTAGTTTTCTTGTTTCATTATATACATCATCTTTATCTACGTCTCCTCTTACTAGATAATCATACATTTCACTCATATCTTCTGCTGTTAATTCATCAAATTCTTCTATTGGTACTAATTGTCTCGCAATTCTTAATATTGGCTTATTTCCTGCAACTAAATGTATATCTGATGCATCCTTTTCAATTGCCAAATCTAAAATTCTATCCATGTTCATATTTTTTTCCTCCCCAATGCTTTTGTAAATTTTTTATATTTTTAAATTTAAATATTAGATTTATCCTTTTGTATTTTAATTTATTACATAAATAATAACTTATTATTTAATTCTTCTAATGTTGTCATTCCTGCAATTACTTTCTTTATTCCATCAACAATAAGTGGTCTATAATTTTGCTTTAATGCAGTTCTTCTTATTTCCATTGTTGATGCACTATTCATTATTAATTCTTTTACTTCTTCTGTTATGTCTAGTATCTCGAAAACTCCAACCCTGCTATAGTAACCTGTACCATTACATTTTTCACATCCAACTGCATCATATGTTATAGCATTTTTTAGGTCTGCTGTATCTCCATATTTTCCTAATATTTTTTCTATTACTTCTTTTTCTTCTTTTGTAAATGGTCTTTCTTTTCTACAATGTGGACATATTTTTCTTACAAGTCTTTGTGAAACTGTTGTTGCTAAAATACTTGCTATATCATAGTCCGAAATTCCCATTTTTCTCAAACGGTTTATAACTTCTATACTGTCTATGGTGTGGATTGTAGATAAAACGTAGTGTCCAGTTTGTCCTGATTGTACTGCTATTTCTGCTGTTTCTAAATCACGAATCTCTCCTACTAGAATTATATCTGGATCTTGTCTTAAAACTGTTCTTAATGCTCCAGAAAATGTTGTTTTTGGTCCTATCTCTATTTGGTTTAATCCTGGTATACGAATTTCTACTGGATCCTCAATTGTTGTTATATTTATTTCGGGTCTATTTAGATAATCAATAATACTATATAGTGTTGTTGTTTTTCCTTCTCCTGTTGGAGCTGCAATTATTGTTATACTGTTTTTCTTGTTAAAACTTTTTCTTAAAGTTTCTTCTGTTCCTGGATAGCCTAATTCAAATATATTTCTTATGTTTGCTGTTTTCTTTAAAAGTCTTAAAACAAATTTTTCTCCGTATACATTTGGTTGTGAGGATACACGGATATTGTAATCATCATAAAGTAATATACGACCATCTTGTGATTCTTGTTTTTCTTGATGCATATTAGATATTGCTTTTAACCTTCCTACTACTTGTGATTGTTTTTCTTTTGAAATTTTAGCTGCTGTAAATAATTCACCATCTATACGATATCTTACTTTTATTTCTGTTTCTTGTGGTTCTATGTGGATATCACTTGCTCTTTTTTCCATACCTGTTTTTATAATACTATCCACAAGTCCTGTGATTGTTCCTGAAGTCTCTGCTATATTTTCAGATGCTCCCCCTTCTAAAGATGATAAATATGCATCTATATCTTTACTAAATGTAATATATGGGTCCATTATAAGCCCTTTATTTAATACTAAAAGTCTTATAGTATCCATATTCCTATTATTTATTGTTGTTGGAAAACATATTTTTATTTTTCCATTTTCAACTTCTATTGGTACTGCTTTGTTTCTTTTTGCTACATCTAAAGAAAAATAGTCTGTTAAATTTAATTTAACTACATCTCTACTTAATATCATTCCTTTTGTACCTAATATTTCGGCAATTGCTTTTATAAGTTTTTCTGGATTACATACTTTTAGTTCATATAATATATCACCTAATTTCATATTAGGATTACTTCTTTGATAATCTAGTGCTCTATCTATATCTTCTTCTGTAACTACATCCCTTTTTACCAGCTCTACTCCTATTGGTTGTCTTCTTTTTAATTCCATAATAGTTTATCTCTCCTTTGTCTTATTGTTTACATTATAATTATAATATATTTTTTATTTTTGTTAAATACTTTTTTAGGATTACTATTTATTTCCTTAAACTGTTTTTCTTTCATATATTACGTCTTTTATATTATAGATTATTGCATGATCTCCTGTTCTATCAAAATCTCCAGATTTAAAATCTACATATATTGTATATCTTCCATCTTTTAATTCATACATAAATGAACATTGGTCTACATTTTCACATATTTTTGTATCATTCCTATATATTGCTTTTGATTCTTCTGAATATGTATATACATTATTTGAAGAAAACGCAATATAATTAGTTTTACTTGGTTTTATTCCAGCATTTAAAATTTTATTTCCACTTTTGGATATTTCTTCTCCAAAATAGCTGTTAAACTGTGTGTATTGTTTCATTGCAATGTTACTATCTGTGGTTAATTGTACATTTTTGTAAAAGTATCCTGTAACTACAGATATTAATGCTACAACTACTAACATAGTTATTACATATATAATTAATGATGCTAGTGTAATACCTTTTTCAGATTTCATTTTAGCTCTCCTTTGACATTAATGTTGATAATTCAACTATTTGTGTATCTTTTCCTGATTTATAAGAAATTTTAACAGTTACTCTTTTTAGTAAGTCTGGTACTTTTTGACTTCCTTCACCTTCTCTAATCTCACTGTAATCTTCTACTCTAACCTCTTGATAGAATCCTGTTGGATTTCCGCTTGCGTCTACTATATATTTATCTTTGAATCTTTCATCATTTATAGTATTACCTTCACCTACTTTTGGTAATATCTCAAATCCCTCACTTTTTACTCTTTCTAATACTTCTACAGCATATGATGTAGCTTCTGTTTTTCTTTGAACATCTTGTGAGTTTCTTTGAATATTATATGATAATACTGTTATTAATGAAATTAATATTGTTATTAATATTACAGATATTGTTATATCAACTCCTGTAACACCTCTTTGGTCTCTTAAATTCATCTTTTTCCCCCGCTATAATAAATATCTATTACAAAACAATGTTAATAAAAATGTTAGTAATCCATATGTTCCTAGTAAAAATCCAACTGGTATTTTTGTAGTTAATTTTTCTTTTTCTTTTACTACATTTCTTCTTTTGTTGATTAATTTATCTAATATTTTATATGCTATAACTGTTACTATTGTTGAAATAATTGTTATTATAAATGCTGTTGCTCCTATAAATATTGATAAGATTATTATAGTTAAAAGATTTCCATAAAAATAATTTGTTTGTGCTTTTTTTCTTAATGAAATTGTTTCAATTGCAAGAATTATTACATATATTACTAGATATATAACATATCTATAAATACTAGATTCTTCTATTATATATAGATATGCCATATATATAACAGATACTAGAACCCCATACATTAATACAGGTTGATTAATATTTATTTCTTCTTTATCTATTCCTGCCATTAATATTACAAATGTATAAAATAATATAACAAATGCAAAATCTATTGCTTGATATATTGTTAATGTTTCTATTCTCATTCCCATACATAGAGCTGTTAGCACAAAAAAGATTCCAGATAATATTTCTAAAATAAAATATCTTGGTCTTATTTTTTCTTTACAATATCTACATTTTCCTCTTAAAAATATATAACTAAATACTGGTATTAAATCTAAAAAACCTAATTTGTGGTTACAATTTGGACAATATGAATGGGTATGTACTATATCTATTCTTTTTGGAATTCTATATACTGCTAATGTGTAAAAACTTCCAAATGTTATTCCCATTATAAATAAAATTATGTAAAATATTATGTTCATCTTTTTTCTTCCTTTTTATATTTTCAGGCATATACATTTATCATGCATATGCCTATTGTTGCTTTTGACTATATTTATTAAAATAGATTTCTATTATTCTGTGTATTCTGCTGTTGCAGACCATGTTGATAATCCTCCATTTGTTAAAGTTGCTTCTATAAATACTGGATCATCATCTGTTGTTATTATTTGTACTTTTGAACCTGTTATTACTACTTTTGCACCTTCTCCTTTTGATGTAGCTTCATCACTTGAAACTTTTGTTGCATCTTTGATAAAGTTTATAGCTGTTGTTTGAGCATCAGTTCCTACTTTTGTACCTGTACCAGCTCCTGATGTATATTGATAATTAGATTCGTCAGCTCCTGCATATGTTACTGCATAATATGCATTTGTTGCTTCGTTTATTGCCATTGCTACTACATCTCTTTGTGCTCCTATTGCATCTTCTTGTCTTGCTTTTGATGCATTTGTTAATATACCATTTTGTCCTCCTAATGCTGCTATTGATACTCCTGCTAATATTAACAATACGATAATTGTTATTACAAGAGCTACTAATGTTATACCTTTATTACTTCTCATAATTATTTTCCTCCTATAAATATTTTATATTATTAATCTTTGGTGATTTCTACCCTCCTGCAGGAGGTGTATATTTAGCTGTTCCTGTCCATGTTCCTAATGCTCCCTTCTTATCTAATGTTGCTTCTATGAAAACTGGAGCATCATCTGTTGTTATTATTTGTACTTTTGTTGAAGCTCCTGAACCTGTTATTTCAACTTTTGCACCTTCTCCTTTTGATTTAGCTTCATCACTTGAAACTTTTGTTGCATCTTTGATAAAGTTTATAGCTGTAGCTTGTGCATCTCCACCTACTACTTTTGTATTTGTTCCTGAACCTGGTTTTAAAGAATCATTTGTAAATGGATAATCAGCTTCATTAGCTCCTGCATATGTTACTGAATAATATGCATTTGTTGCTTCATTTATTGCCATTGCAACAACATCTCTTTGTGATCCTATTGCATCTTCTTGTCTTGCCTTTGATGCATTTGTTAATATACCATTTTGTCCTCCTAATGCTGCTATTGATACTCCTGCTAATATTAACAATACAATGATTGTTATTACAAGGGCTACTAATGTTATACCTTTATTATTTCTCATTATTATTTTCCTCCTAATATTATTCTCTTTATAATTTTACATTCTTTCTTTATTAAAAAGTTTATGTTTAATATAAATTATAAATTATGTTTATTCTCCACTTGGTACTTTTGCAGATTGTGTCCATGTTCCTAGAGAACCCTTATCTTCATCTAATACTGCTTCTATATAAATTGGAGCATCATCTGTTGTTGTTATTCTTACTACTTTTTTAGATTCATTTCCTGAAGAAATTCCTGCAACACCAGCTTCAACTTTAGCTGCTCCATTTTTTGATATAGCATCTTGGTTTGCTGTATATGTTGCATCTAATATAAAGTTTACTGCTGTTTGATATTGATTTCCTCCTACTACTTTAGAAGCACTTGTACTTCCTGCAGCTGTAGTAAATTTATAATTATCTTCACTAGTACCTGCATATGTTACTGCATAATAAGCATTTGTTGCTTCATTTATTGCCATTGCTACTGTATCTCTTTGTGATCCAATTGCATCTTCTTGTCTTGCTTTTGATGCATTTGTTAAGATACCATTTTGTCCCCCTAATGCAGCTATTGATACTCCTGCTAAAATCAATAATACGATTATTGTTATTACAAGAGCTACTAATGTTATACCTTTGTTGTTTCTCATGATTCATCCTCCTTTTCTTTAGAATTTTATATTTGATTAGATAATCTCTTATCTAATGTTAATAACTAATCTGTTGTGTTCTATTTTGTACCCCTGTCTGGGAAGTACCCTTCATCATCATTTGTTGTACTACTTGAATTTGAATTACTGTTTGAACTTGATGAACTGCTTGAACCACCTGAACTATTTGAAGTACTTGTGTTTGAATCTTCTTCTGTAGGTATAGATGCAAATGGATTACGTTTTCCTTGAACATATTCATTTGTTCTTTGGTAATTTTTTAAATCTGATGCTGTTACTTCATATGTCATAACTATTTGATTTGCATCTGCATCTCCCTCTTGAGCAATTTCCTGTTTTGCTTCTTCTGGTGTTGTATATGATACTGTTTCTGGTAATATCTTTCCAGATGGTGAATATCCATATAGTAGAACACCCATTATCAAAATTATTGCAAGTGTAAGCAATAATATAATTGTAATTTCTTTAATAATGTTTTTTGCCATTTATATCATTCCTTTCCTTAAAAGCTAGGTAAATTATGACTTCTAACTTTTAATAGGCTGTTTTGCTTTTATTTATTAGTTTGAATTTGTGTTACTACTTGTATTATTTGTGCTATTTGTTTTTGCACTATTTGTGTTATTTGTATTTGAACTGTTTGTATTAGAAGTATTTGTATTGTTTGAATTTGTTGAATTATTAGTTGCTTTTGCATTATTTGTATTAGAATTATTAGCATCTCCATTTTCTTCGTTTGTTGCATCTGTATTTTCTGTTACTCCACTAATTCCTTCAACTTTTATATCTTTACATACAAATGTTGCTTGTAACTCATCTTCTGAACTTCCTGCTGTCATTTTAAATTGTTCTATTCTAAATCCCAATTTTGAGTCATCTTCTATATCACTAATAAAATCTGTTATACCTATATATGGTCCTGTTACTGTAAAATCAAGGTCATATGTGTTCTCTGTACTTGATTCTCCTTTTACGAAGTCCATTTTCATAACAACACCTTCTCTTCTTGCATATGTTCCTATTTGTACCCATAAAAATGAGTTACTATATCCTTCCATCATGCTTGCTTCTTCTACTTGACTTTCTGTACTAACAGTTACCATATCTTCATATTTTTGTTTTTCTGTTTGTAGTTTTTTTACATTATTTTTTACTGATTGTTCTGCACTTGGGAAATCTGTGCTTGCCAATTTTGTTGCTTGAGTTACTGCTGTATCTAATTCTTCATTTTTCTCTTTTATACTTTGTATTCCTAATATTTCAATTGGCCCTAATTCAATTCCTTTTATAATTGTTGTAAATGTTAATAATGCAAATAATACAATAATAATTAATAGTAATAATTTTTTCATGGTAAATCACCTTCTATCTTTACAGTAACTACATTATTTTCTTTTTGTCCTGCACTTGAAACAACATTTGTAAGAACTCCTTGATTTTCTATTTGTGCTTCAAAGAATCCTAGTTGTTCATATTTTTCTGATTGTGCAACTATTTCTATTTTTGTTCCTCCTGTATTTTCTATTGATGTAACTTGTACTCCTTCTGGAATATTATACATTATTGATGTTAAAAGATTTGGTATGGCTTTTTTTGTTTTATTTCTTTCTGCTATTTGGTCATTTATTTCTTGTAAGTTTTTTATCATACTTGAATATTCATTTGTTATTGATTTTATTTTTTCATCATCTGCTTTAGCAAGGTTAATTTGTGAAGTTGTAGATGATATTGATGTGTTGGCTTCTTCTCCTTTAGCATCCATTTGTTTATTTAATAATGTTGAGAAAAATGTATATACTACAAATAGTATTACTAAACTAGATACTACTCTAAGTAGTGCTCTTTCTGTATTATCTAGTGGTTCTCTTAAATCATTTGTTAATAATAATTTTGATGCTTTTGATTTTGCTTTTGATTTTCCTTTTTGTTCTGGATTAATATCTACCTTTAAAAGATTTTTAAGTTGTTCTCCAGCTGAATTACTTTTAAAGTTCATCCCTTCTATTCCTCTACCAAGATTCATTAATGCTAGAGATATAGCCGAATTCACTTCTATATAATCCTTAATATTTGTATCTGGAGTCATTTTTATAAAATCTGGTTTTAATATTTGGCATTTTACATCCTCTAAATATTCCTCAAAATACAAATCTATATTATTTATTAAAGCCGCTGTTCCTGTAATATATACATTATCAATCTTATTTTCACTTTCATTTAGTACTTTTTTAGTTTGTCCAACTATTTCATATAAAATTGGCATTATATCTTCTAAATATGTTGCTTGTTCTTCTGTTATATCTTTACCTTCAGATGTATATATTGTTGTTTCTTTACAGATTTCATATGCCTTGCTTAATGAATTTTCTTTTGATTGGATTTTAGTAAGAAAATCATGACTTCCTATATCTAATGTTTTTATATCATATACTTTTTGTCCAAAAATTGTTGTAATTGTAGTTTTTTCTTCAATATTTATTATAATTGCATTTTCTTTTTCATCAAAATCTGCTAAATCCGCAATTGAAATTCCTTCTGGGTATATCCCCGTAAGTCTATAACCCGCAAATTGTTGTGTTTCTCTATTAAAATCTATTTTATTTGTACTTACATGTATTATTTTTAATTTTTCTCTTTCAAATAGACTGTTTGTAGCTGCATATCTTGATAAAAACGCATTGCTATTATATCCTTTTTCTGTGCAATATGATTCAAACTCTGTTGAAATTGCTTTTTCTAAATCTTTTTTATTTAATAAAGAAAACATATCAAAATAGTTATATGTTTCATCTAATAAGTTGATACTTATTGGAACCTTATAACTACCTGTTTCATCTATTACTTGTTTAATTGCATCTTCTAATTTATCATAAAAGTTAACACCAAAAGATTCTACTTTTATTTTATCTTTGTCTTTTGTTACTTTGGCATATTTTATGATATTATTTTCTATATAAATTCCTAAACAACTAGCCATTTTTTTCTCCTTATCTTTTCTTTTTTTAGTTTTTACTAAATCATTATAAAAATACTACATGTTTTTTCTATTTTAACAAATTTCTACTATTATTACACCTTAATTTTATCGTTTTTTGGTAAAAAGTCAATATAGTTTAATAAAATGTAATACAAATGTAATATATCTGTAACATATATTTTAAAGTAATTTTTTCCTTAATTTTTCAATAAAAAATCCATCTTTGCTCTCATCCGGCTCTATTTTAAAATATCCATTTTTTGTAAATTTTTTCTTTATATCTTCTATATTACCTAGTGTATTTATTTCGTCTATAGAAACTCTTTCATATTCACTATGTTTTTCTAAAAATTTTTCTATTTGCTCTTCATTTTCTTCTTTTAATATACTGCAAGTTGAATATACTAAAAATCCGCCTGGTTTTAAATATCTACTTATATTCTCTAAAATCTTTAATTGTAAATCTACTATTTCCTGTATATCTTTATCACTTTTCTGCCACTTTATATCCGGTTTTCTTTTTATTACTCCTATTCCTAGACATGGAACATCTAATAAGATTTTATCAAAATAATTTTCATATTTAGGATTAAATTTTGTTGAATCTTGTGTTTCTGCTTTTATTATATCTATTCCTAATCTGCTAGCATTTTCTTTTATTAAATCTACTCTATGTTTATGTATATCCCATGCAATAATTTCTCCCTTATTTTTCATCAATTCTGCCATATATGTTGTTTTTCCTCCTGGTGCTGCACAAGCATCTAGTATAATTTCATTCTCTTCTGGAGATAATATTTCTGCTGTTAATCCTGCCGATATATCTTGTACTGTAAAATATCCTTTTTTAAAGTATTCAAAATTCTCTATATTTTTTATATTGGTATCCAGAAAATTCGGCATTTCTTCTATTTCTGAATAATTTATATCTTCTTTTTGTAAGATTGTCTCTAATTCTTGTTTTGTTGTTTTTAATGTATTAACCCTTATTTGCACTTTTGGTCTATTATTTAAATTTTTACAAATTTCGTCAACTTCCTCTATTTTTCTATCTTTTAATAATTCTTCTATTATCCATTCTGGCATTGATCTTGTTTTTGATATTCTTTCTATATCATTTTTTATCAGGAACAGTTCATCATAATCAGACTTATTTATTTTTCTTAATATTGCATTTACAAAATTCGAACTTGCTTTATGTCCATATCTTTTTGCCAAATTTACACTTTCATTTACTGCTGCTGATTTTGGAACTTTATCTAAAAATATTATTTGATATATTCCCATTCTTAATACATTTAAAATCCATATGGAAATTTTTTTTATTTTAATATTAGAATATTTCTTTATTATTTCATCTAATGTCAGTTTCATAGAAATAATTCCATATACTAATTCTGATATAAATGCTTTATCTTTCTCTGACAAAATTTTACTATTTTCTTTTATCATTTTATTTAATATTATGTTTGAATAACTTTTTTCTTGTTCTATGCTTACTAATGTTTTTAATGCTATTTCTCTTGGTTTATCCATTTTTTCCTCCTTTTTTTATAATAATACTTCTTTCATTTTATAATATCTCGATTTATCTCGTTCTTTTTGGCATTTTATCATTTTTTTAAATTTTAGTAAAGTTTAATTTTTAACTATATTAAATATTATTTGCTATATTAAGTGTCTTTAAATATTTTTTCTTTTCAGTTAGTTATATTAATGTTATTTGACTATATTAAATATCATTTTTTAACTAACAATATTTTTATTGATTGTATATTTTTTGTCTTTTTGGAAAAACTAACTTCAAAAGATTATACAAGGAGGTTAATTATGAATATTGAAAAACATTTAAAAATTACTGGAAATTCTGAAATTTCTTGGAAAGATGCTGTTGTAAAAGCAATTAATGAAGCTTCAAAAACAATTGATTATTTAAGTACTGTTACTGTAGTTGAGCAAAGAGCTCGTATTGATGGAAATAAAATTGTTGAATATTTTGTAGATTTAGATTTAAGTTTTACTTTAGACTTAAATAGAAAGGATGGATAAAAAATGAATCCTATTGAATCAAAACAAACTTATCAAGAGTATGTAGAAAAAAAATCACCCAATTCTCCTATATTGAAAAATTGCTTTAATGCTTTTTGGGTTGGTGGTTTAATTTGTACAATAGGTCAAATAATTTCTAATATTTGCAAGGAACGTGGTCTTGATATTGCTACATCTGGTACTATTGTTTCTATAATATTGATTGGAATTTCTGCCTTCCTAACTGGACTTAATATATTTAATAAAATCGGAAAATTTGCAGGTGCTGGTTCTCTAATTCCTATTACAGGTTTTGCAAATTCAATAGTTTCACCTGCTATGGAATATAAATCTGAAGGTTATGTTATGGGTGTTGGTGGAAAGATGTTTACTGTTGCTGGTCCTGTTTTAGTTTTTGGAATATCTGCATCAATTTTAGTGGGTATTATTTATATGATTTTTAATACTCAATCTATAACATTTGTTTAATATTTTTGTAAATGTTTTTATAGAAAAAATATAAAGGAGGAATTTTTGTGAAAAAGATAGGAAAGCAAACTATACAATTTGATACTCCACCTACTATTTATGAATGTGCAAGTATTGTAGGTCCTAAAGAAGCGCAAGGTCCACTTTCTAAATTTTTTGACCAAACATTAGAGGATGAATTTTGGGGTGAAAAAACTTGGGAAAAGGCTGAAAGTAAAATTATAAAAGAAACTGTCAATTCTGTTATTACAAAATCTGGTATTCCTGCAAACCAAATTGATTGTTGTTTTGCTGGTGATTTATTGAATCAATGTCTTTCTTCTAGTTTTGGTTTACGAGAACTTAGTATACCTTTTTTTGGGGTTTTTGGTGCATGTTCTACTTTTGTAGAATCAATGTCACTTTCTGCAATATGTGCTGAAAGTTTTGCAGAATATGTTTTATGTGCTACCTCTAGTCATTTTTGTAGTGCTGAAAAACAATTTCGTTTTCCACTTGAACTTGGTAACCAAAGACCTCAATCTTCTCAATGGACTGTAACAGGTAGTCGGAAGTTCCATAATCTCAAAAAGTGGAAATGGACCTTATATTACAACAATTACACCTGGTAAGATAGTAGATATGGGAATAAAGGATGGAAATAATATGGGTGCTGCTATGGCTCCAGCATTTGCAGACACTTTAACTGCACATTTTTTAGACACTGGTCGTAGTCCAAATTATTATGATGCTATTATTAGTGGAGATTTAGGATATGTTGGTAAAGAGATTGTAATTGATATTATGTCCTCTCAAGGATATAACATAAAAAATAATTATAATGATTGTGGTGTTCTAATTTTTGATAAAAATTCTCAAGATACACATTCAGGCGGTAGTGGATGTGCTTGTGCAGCAACTGTATTTTCTGGATATTTTTATAAACTTTTAAAAGAAAGAAAAATAAATAAATTACTATTAATAGCAACAGGTGCATTAATGAATTCAACAAGTTCTCAACAAGGTGAATCAATTCCAGGAATTGCTCATGCAATAAGTATTGAAAATTGATTAAAACTTTAATCGAGAAAGGAGTTTAAAATGGATATAGACTGGTCTCAAGTTTTTAATTTTAGTTCTCTTATAAAATGTTTCATTGTTGGTGGATTAATTTGTGTAATCGGTCAAATTTTAATTGATAAGACAAAGCTAACTCCCGCAAGAATTTTGGTTATTTTTGTAACAACAGGTGTTATACTTGGTGGAATTGGTGTTTATCAATATTTAGTTGACTTTGCAGGTTCTGGTGCAACAGTACCTTTAACAGGTTTTGGATATAATTTAGCCAAAGGCGTTATAGAAGGCGCTAAACAAAGTGGTTTAGTCGGTGTTTTTACAGGTGGTGTAAAAGCAGCTGCTGGTGGAATTGCTGCAGCAGTTTTCTTTGGATATCTTGCAGCATTAATTTCTAAACCTAAAATGAAAAAGCAGTAAAAATTATTACACATAATAAAAAACGATATAAACTCCATTTTATAAGTTCATATCGTTTTTTATTTTGAATTTTGACTAATTTTTTTAATTTATTTATCTATGCTTTTTTAGCCATTTCTACAACTTCTGTAAAAGCTTTTGGATCTGATACAGCCATTTCAGCTAGCATTTTTCTGTTTATTGTTATGTTAGCTTTTTTTAGTCCTGCTATTAATTTACTATATGTCATTCCATTCATTCTTGCAGCAGCATTAATTCTTGCTATCCATAATTTTCTGAAATTACTTTTTCTATCTTTCTTCCAACATATGCATATGATAAAGATTTCATTACTGCTTGATTTGCATTTCTGAATCTATAATGTTTTGCACCATAATATCCTTTTGCTTGTTTTAATACTTTTTTATGTCTTGCTCTTGTTGTTCTTGCTGTTTTTACTCTTGCCATTTTTGTTTCACCTTCCTTAATTCTTTAATACTTTTTAATTAATATTTTCTAATACTTTCTGTTTAATGTTTTTTCTATCCACCATATGGTAATAATTTTTTAATTGTCTTTTCACATGTTTTATCAGCATAAGCATTTTGAATTTTTCCTGATTTTTTTTGTCTTTTTGTTTTATTTGCTAATAAATGTCTTCTGTTTGATTTTGTTCTTTTTACTTTTCCAGTTGCTGTTAATCCATATCTTTTTTTAGCAGCTTTGTTTGTTTTTAGTTTTCCCATGAGTTTCTTCCTCCTTTTTGTATTTTTACATTTATCTAAAACATAATTTCTTATGCTTTTTTAGTTAAAATTATAAACATATTTCTGCCTTC